>CAMBAQ010000179.1 GCA_945863785.1 Chthoniobacter flavus | reverse complement strand
GGTACCACATCCCGATTCAGGATGGGAGGAGGGACTGGCAAGTCTTGACCTCTCGCTTCAATCGCAATCAGCGCACCAATCAAGCCCCATGCGGCACGTGCCAAAAAAACTTTCTGCTTGCGACTAATCATTATCATTAATGACTATAGTTAGGCTACTGGTTGGTGAATTATAATACCTAGATCGGTCAATGGTGACAGATACGTATTCCTTGCTTTCTTTTAAAGCATCATCTTTGGCTACCAAGTCCCAAAAAACGGAGTCGGAACCTGCTGGGATTGTGACGACCAACGGTGCCTTGTAGTCCACTCCTGACAAAGCCGATCCTGAAACCGAAAGAAAAGCCGTGAGCTGCGTAATGGTTGCCCCCGTACGGCGAATGCGCAAACGAGCCTTGTCCGTCCCGGGTTCGGACGCCGTGGAATCCACCGCCTCCCAAGTCAACGTTGGCACATCATTGTCGTTGATTGCTATCTCCACGGGCTTCTCAGGGATATTGGCCAACGTGGTCGGGCCTACCGTAACGCGCAGCGTTTGCGTGCCGGTGAAGTCGGCATTATTAACAACCGGCAGAGCGATATCAATTGAGGATTTTCCCGCGGGAATGGTTGCCGACGTCAGGTTACCGAAGCCAAGTAGAACTGGACTCGCCCCACTGAACGAAAGCGGCACAGTGAGTGGAACAGCAGTCGATCCCGTGCGGTCGAGGCGGATCTTGGCGGGCACACCGCCCTCGGTCGCCGCGGCCAAGATTGGGGTAAGCGTTAACGTCGGAACATCGTTGTCGAGAATAGTCACCCCTGCCTCGCTTGAGGCTCCTGGCTGTTGCGTGAGCGAATTGTTGATTTTGACAACGAAGTTTTCACGCCCCTCCGCTTTTGCATCATCGATGGGAGTCACGACCAAATCCACATACGCTTTACCCGCTGGAATCACAACCGTCGAAGGCAGTGTTTTCAAATCCGTCCCGTTCACAGCCGCACCCGAAATCGCAAGCGACACGGAAAGTGCGGTAACCGTGGATTCGCTTCGGGAAATTCGCAGCGAGGCAACATCTCCCGACGACTCGGATGCCACAGCATCCCACGCGGAAATACTCACCACGGGAGCAAGTGAATTGATGATGCAAACCTTGAGCGTGGTTGTCGCCTTTTGCAGATCAGGATCCGTCGCCGAGATGGTCACAGTGGCTTCACCAAGCGCATTCCCACTGGAAGTCAGTTTCAACTCAGATCCACTCAGTGTCGCCTTTAGAAGAGAATTATTCGAAGACACCGCCGCAAGCTTCAGGTATGACGCCGTTGCATTGGCCGCGGGGTGCAGCGGGATCTCGGTCACCGATTTCACAGCAACGAGATTGTCGGTGGTGAGCTGCTGGCCAGCTTTGTAATTGATAATCGGGCAGTCGGTTAGCGCTCCTCCGAGATTGACGATTTGTAAGCCCGTGACCCCTTGCGCTCGCCCAAGACCCTTCGCTAGGATTTTCCCAAAAACGGTGAATCCCCCATTTTGGTTATCCAGATTGGCCGAATTATCCGCAAGATTGAAAAACCATTCGCTCGTGGCGCTATTCGGATCTCCGCCCAACTTCGCCATCGCGATTGTGCCAGGGAGATTGGACCGCTGGTATTCATTCTTCACCGGAGCAAAGGCCGCAATGTGGGGGACATCGGGAGCGATCTTGTAGCCGCCGCCCTGAATCACAAAGCCCGGCATAGCGCGATGGATGAACGTGTCTTTATATCGCCCGCCATTCACATACGCGCGGAAGTTCGCCACCGAAAGCGGAGTGACTTCCGAAAACAACTCCACATCGATCGCTCCCGATGCCGTATCGAAGCGGGCGATGGGGCCACGCACATCAGTAATCCCAAAAACCTTTCGGAGATCGATCTTCGTTGTCCCCCCTCCCCGCTTGACATTGACAGCCGCTGGTGATTCTAAGACGCGGGGGGCATTTTGAGCCTGCACACAACAAGCCCCTCCAAACAAAAGGAATAAAGCAACGCGAAAGGGGCGAAACATAGTGAATATTTTCAGCTATTCCAGAATCCCTTGCAACAACTTAGTTGCCTTTATTTTGGCATTGTATTGGCTTCCACTGAGCTTGGCCCGTTTACGTGAATAAAATGGCCCCCAGAGCAACTACTCCAGAGTTTCCAATCCATATTCACCCAACGGGGTCACCCACGCCTTCCCTACTCTTTGAGTTTCCTTCAACTGCCAAGACCAGCCTGGGATATTCCATTTCTGAAGCGGAGCCTTGAGATCAAGGGCTATCGCTCCGATATCGGCGCCGTTGCGAAGGAGAAGGGCATCCCCTTTTGCAGCGATCTCATTGGGCTGCCAAGGAAGATTCGAAATGGTCCCCTTTAACGTGAATTGCCCATCATTGGATAGGTCTCGGCGACTCAGGCCAGAATCCGCCACAAACAGAGAACGTGCGGAAAAGGAAAATGGCACAGCGACTTTTCCACTATCCCAAGAGGTGATGGCAGAGGCCTGCGCCGCTTCGTAAAGAAGGGCATCCAAGGCGATGCCGCCTGCGTCATTGGCGCGTGAGGTGAAAAGCAGCCCCGCCGAGCGATCCCACTCGGTGATATGCTCGAGTTTGCCGGGAATCGTCGTGGCAGGCCAGCGCGAAGGCTTGAAGGCATCGGCGTAGTCCACCACTTGAAGTTGGGAGCTGATGCGCTGCCGCGTAAAACCACGTGTGACTGGGGGAAGATCGATGGCGACAATGCCCGCCGATCCAGGCTTCACGGAGGTTTTATTACTTTCAACAATGGGGTCTTCTTTGGTGGCCTCCATCGAAAACGCCACCAACCCATCGGCCGAGAAGAAACGTGATGTATTACTGGGCTTGAGGTCATCAAACTTCATTGTCGAGGCAAGAGTCGGCGATGAACCGCTGAGATCAAAAGCGATGAGTTGGACCGTGTCTTGGACACTCCCATACCATCCGCGATACGGCATCACAGATTTACTCAACATCGGCTCATCGACCATCACCATCGGCCTCAGATACCCCCCCCATCCCCAGCCCCAACCTTGGCGGCGTAGAGCGATGGCGATGGTGTGAGGATAGGGCCAAAGAATTTCCGCTGTCGCACCCGATACCTCGCTGAGGTTGATGGTTGCACGGCCAGATTCCACCAACTCGGGAAGCTTATCGAGGCGGTAGAAAACGAGTTGGGATGACTCGGGCTTGATGGAGTTTTCAACCAAGACAGCCATGCGATTGCCCTGAACCCCCGAGGAGACAACCCTACCCGCTGACAGTAGAGTCTCCGAGACGACATCGTCGGCATCCTTCGCTGTCGAGACTCGCAATGTCGCATTGCCTCCATTCCATCCCCCACCTTCACAGTGAACAATGTGCTTTGCGTCCGCATGGACGATGCGATCGGCGCCAAAAGCCAGCGTGACCTCGGAGAGCAAAGCTGGCTTGTCGCGATTCGCGGCATCCACAAGGAACAGCTCCCGGTTGGAAATGGAGGCCAGAATTCCCTCTTGAAGAGCCGTGGCGCGGCGAGGCTGGAATGCATGAGCGATCACACCCCGCTTCACCAGCGTACCCGTCGCGAGATCCATATCGACCAATTGCACCGCCGAGGAGGAGCCATCGGTCCAGGAGTAGGATTGGTAAGGCAGGAGAATGAGATTTTGCTCCGCGAGGATCGCCACCGCTTTCTCGTTCCAATTTGCTTCGCTCCAGGTGTAGCCATTGTCGCCGATCGTCACCCGGCTCGCGAGTGAGGGATTGGCGGGGTCTTTGACATCAAATAGCGAGGCCGTAAGCGAGCCTCCCTCGACTCCCACCGCGGCAAGGTAGTCGCCCATAGGCTGAATGTAGGAAGACCAGCCTGGCACCTGAAGTTCGGACTCCACCTTCGGGTTCGCGGGATCCGAGAGATCCATAATCCAAAGCGGATCGACTTGGAAAAAAGTCACTATGTAAGCACGGTCGCCATCGAAGCGGGTGGCATGAAGACTCTCGCCTTCCACAAGCGTGTGGCTTTTCAGAAGCGTGGGCACAGAGCCCTCGAGCGAATAACTTTCCAGATTCGTCACACTGCGCCAGTTGCTGTTCCAACTCTGCGTGACCGCAAAAAGAGCTTTTCCATTTTGATGGATTTTAAATTTATCGTAAACCACACCGCCGAGATCAAATGTCGTGGAGCTTGA
>CAMBAQ010000178.1 GCA_945863785.1 Chthoniobacter flavus | reverse complement strand
AAAGTCTGGGCGGCCCACGCCGTCCGCACCCTGCCCAATGGATCCACGCAGCTTTTAATCGGCACGCACCTCATTCACGAGGTCACCAGCCCACAGGCATTCGGCATGTTGGGGGATCTGGGTCTGAAGGTTCTCTACCCTTCCCGCACCTTTGCAACCGTGGATCACATCGTTCCGACCGATGAGCGTCAAGAGCCCTTCAGCGATACTCTCGCGGATGCCATGATCAAGGCCCTTCGTAAAAATTGCGACGATCACGGGATCAAGTTTTTCGACCTTCCGAGCGGCCAACAGGGGATCGTTCACATCGTCGGACCTGAGCAGGGGATCACCCAACCGGGTACGACAATCGCCTGCGGCGATTCCCATACATCCACGCATGGCGCCTTCGGAGCTATCGCTTTCGGCATCGGAACCAGCCAAGTCCGTGACGTGCTCGCCACGCAGACGATGGCGATCCGCAAGCCCAAGGTCCGCCGCATCAATGTGAATGGCAAATTGAGCCCCGGTGTTTATGCGAAGGACGTGATTCTTCACATCATTCGTAAGCTCGGAGTCAACGGTGGTCTCGGCTACGCTTACGAATACGGAGGCACCACATTTGACGCGTTCACCCAAGAGGAACGCATGACCGTTTGCAACATGTCCATCGAGGGTGGGGCCCGTGTGGGATACGTGAATCCCGACAATACGACATTTGAATATCTCCGTGGCCGCAATTATGCGCCCAAGGGCGCGGATTGGGATGCCGCCGTGGCTCGCTGGAAGGCCACCGCATCCGACCCGGATGCCGTTTACGACGATGTCGTCACTTACGATGCGGCGGATATTGCTCCGACAGTCACTTGGGGCATCAATCCCGGCCAGGCGATCTTCATTAACGAAAACGTTCCATTGGCTTCCGATGTCCCGGAAAAAGATCGTGCCACAGCAGAGGAGGCCTTCATCCACATGCAACTCACCGCAGGCAAACCCATCAAGGGTACCAAGGTCCAAGTGGCCTTCCTCGGAAGCTGCACGAATGGCCGTCTGAGCGACTTGCAGGAAGTGGCTCGCTACATCAAAGGCCGCAAAGTCAGCAGCAGTGTGAAAGCGATCGTGGTTCCCGGCTCCCAGAGCGTAGCCAGCCTGGCCGAAAGCATGGGCTTGGCAGAGATTTACCGTAATGCCGGCTTTGAATGGCGTGGGGCGGGTTGCTCGATGTGCCTCGGCATGAACCCCGACAAACTCGTCGGTGACCAACTTTGTGCCAGTTCCAGCAATCGCAATTTCAAAGGCCGCCAGGGAAGCCCGACCGGACGCACCGTCCTCATGTCGCCCCTCATGGTCGCCGCCGCCGCTATCACCGGCGAAATCTCCGACGCCCGTGAGATTTTCAACATCAAATAACGCCCCCATTTCACACTCATTCCTTTCTCAATCCGAAAAATAAAATGGCTCTCGAAAAAATCACCCAAACCAGCGGCCGTGGCGTTTACGTTCCCGGCGATGATCTCGATACCGACCGCGTTATTCCTGCCCGCTTCATGAAATGCATCACCTTTGACGGTCTAGGTGAGTTCGCGTTCTTTGACGCCCGTGCGGCCGCCACGGCTGAAGGTCAAACCCACCCGCTCGACGACGCTCGATTCACCGGTGCCAGCATTCTTTTTTCTGGCTCCAACTTCGGTTGCGGAAGTTCCCGCGAACACGCCCCCCAAGCCCTCTACCGTTTCGGCATTCGTGCCGTCATCGCTGAGAGTTTCGCGGAAATCTTTTTTGGCAACTCCATCACGCTGGGGATGCCCTGCGCCGTCATGACTGGCCAAGACATTCGCGCGGTTGCTCAAATCATCGAAAGCGATCCAGAAGCCTTGATCACCTTGGATCTCTCAGAAGGCAAGCTCAGCATCGCTGATATGGATTTTCCAGCCACTCTACCACCCCACGCCCAAGAGGCCTTGGTGACCGGCAAATGGGACGCTATTGCCGATCTTCTGGAAGGTATCTCCGACGTGCGCACCTGCGCCGCCAAGTTGCCCTACATGGCAGCTTAGGATTCCTCTTTTATCCGGTCAAAAGACCATTAAAATCACGCGCTTCTTTTTTGGTAATGTTTTTATCCTGTGATTTTTTTGTTTGTCCAGGCGATCTATCTTGAATCCGTTTCGGATTGGAGCAAGTGGAGCAGGAGTTGCATGCGGGTCTTGATGTCGAGTTCTTCAAGGAGGGAGCGCTGGGCTTGGGCGGAGGGGTGGATGGCGGCGATCATGTCGGTGAACGTGCTGTCAGAGGCGGGCGCTGAAAGGTGTTTTTTGAGGTATTGAAGGGCCTCGGTGTTTTCAGCAAAAAAATCTGGGCAGACATCACGGATTTTTCTGCGGAGGGAAGCGAGCTTGTCGTCTTCCTCCTCGGATTCGGAGAGGATGGAGAGTGTGGCTTGGGGGTAGGGATCCATGGTGACAGACCCGAATGCGACGCGTCCGATGCCTTGCAGGATGAGGTTGGAGGTTCCGTCTTCATTGGTCACTGCCGCACGGATCACGCCGAGGCTCCCGATATCGGCGATCGTTTCATCGTCGGTGGCGTGAGCGATAGCAAACATGCGGTTGCCCGCGAGGGCAAGTTGACACATGAGCCGGTAGCGCTCTTCAAAAATATGCAAAGGAAGCATGGCTCCAGGAAAAAGGCAGGTCCATGGCAGAATCATCACGCCTGTGGTATCGGGGAAGTCGCTTTCGGGCCTATCGCTCATACTCAACTATACGCCACAACTCAGCTAGCGGTTGTGTTTTTATGCGGTCCGAGGAATGCTCGGGAAGCCTTGATTAAAGGCGGTCGATGAGTTTTTGGTGGATGCCATCGAAGCCGCCGTTACTGAAGACCACGACAATGTCGCCTTCCTTCGCGAGGGGCTTGAGTTTTTCGATAATGGAATCCGCCGTTGGCTCGTAGAACGCGTGTTTACCAGAAGCGGCGATGTCGGCCACGACGCGTTCGGGATTGAGGCGTTCGTTTTCCGGGAGTTGGTCCAGACGCGCGACTTGAGCGATGAATACGCCATCGGCTTCGGCAAAGGCGGTGGGAAGGTCGTTTTGAAAAATGGCGCGGCGGGTGGTGTTCGAGCGGGGCTCGAAGAGGGCCCAGAGGCGGGCGTGGCCATAGCGTTTGCGGAGGCCCGCGAGCGTTTCACGGATGGCTGTGGGATGGTGTCCGAAATCGTCGATGATCGTGATACCGCGCACGACTCCGCGAACTTCCTGACGGCGGCGAATGCCTTGGAAAGCGGCTAGGGCGGTGCGGATGGCCTCGGTCGGGATGCCGTAGTAGTGAGCGGCGGAGGCGGCCATGGCGGCATTGCGGATGTTGAAGTCGCCCGATAGCGGTACAAAAAAAGTTTCGCCGAAAAGCTCGAACGAAGAGCCTTCCGAACTGTGGACGACGTGGCGGATCTGGTTCGCGCAATTCTCCGAGAAGCCGACGCCAACGACAGGGGCGTGGCATTTTGCGGCGACATCGATGGAGTTGGCATCGTCCCCGTTGATGAGCACCATTCCCTCGGAGGGCACGATGTTTATTAGGCGGCGGAAGCTGGTCTTAATCTCGTCAAGGTTGTTGTAGATGTCGGCATGGTCGAACTCCACGTTGTTCACAATCACCAGCTCGGGGAGGTAGTGAATGAACTTGGAGCGTTTGTCGAAGAAGGCCGTGTCGTATTCATCGCCTTCGATAATGAAATGCTTCGAGTCGCGCAGGCAGGCGCCTTGGCCGAGATTGGAAGGGATACCGCCGATCAGGTATCCGGGCGCTTCTCCAGCGGATTCAAATATCCAAGCCAGCAGCGACGTGGTGGTGGTTTTGCCATGCGTGCCGGTGACGACGAGATTATGGCGTCCACGGAGGAAAAACTGCTTCAGCGTTTCGGGAAGGGAAAGATAAAGGAGCTTGCGGTTGAGAACCGCTTCCACGGCGGGGTTGCCGCGCGACATGGCATTGCCGATGACGATGAGGTCCGCGGAGGGGATATCCACCGGACGGAACCCCGCTGTGATTTCCACGCCCTTGGATTCTAGGAATGTGGACATCGGTGGGTAGACGTTTTCGTCTTGTCCGGTGACCTTAAATCCGCGATCGCGCATGGCCGCGGCGATGGAGCCCATCGCCGAGCCGCAGATGCCGAGGAAGTGGATGTGTTGTGGGCTTCGGGTCATA
>CAMBAQ010000177.1 GCA_945863785.1 Chthoniobacter flavus | reverse complement strand
CAGCGACGCTTCAAATCCTCTCACAAAAACACTTTCGTTCATCAGAACGGATGATTTCATTGTTTCACGAAGCGTGGATCGAAGAGCACTCAGTTTATTCAAATCGCCCCCCAAATCGACAGCTTTTTGGATATAATCCTCACGTGTTTCGGCAATGAATTCCTGAATCCCCACGGCATTTAGCAAGCTCACTCCAACACGCGAGACGTGAACTTTTCCTGCGCGCGTGACGACGGGACACCCCATCCACATGGCTTCGCAAGTTGTGGTAGTGCCATGATACGGAAAGCTGTCGAGGGCAATATCCACCGAATGGTAATGACTCAAGTGATCCGTTGTTTTTTTGGTGTGTCCAAAGAATTCGAGGCGGTTTTCCTCGATTCCGCGCTCAGTAAAATAAGCCATCAATTCCTTACGGACACCCTCATCGGTGAGCGTTCGCGCCTTCAACCGCAGATGAGAGCCCGGCACGAGAATCAGAATTTCCGCCCACACCTCAAAGAGCGCAGGATTCAACTTGGCCATGTTGTTAAAACAACCAAATGTCACGTACCCTTTTTTCAATGCGGGCAAAGGCTCAACCTCAGGCGTTGAACCACCCGGCTGAAAGCACCAAGCGCATTCAGGAACGCGGATCAGCTTCTCCGTGTGAAAATGATCCGTTTTTCCCTGCGGATCGGCAAAGGCATCCGTGATTCTAAAATCGATTGCAGGCAGTCCAGTCGTTCCTGGATATCCCAAATAACTCACCTGCACTGGGGCAGGCTTGAGAGCAAAAACTCCAAGCCGATTATAAGCCGTGTGCCCCGCCAGCTCAAAAAGAATATCCACATGGTCCTCATGGATCAGCTTCGCCAGCGCCTTGTCATCGTAGCTCGAGGTTTCACGCCATAGATCTACCTGCGTGGCGAAACGGGCCGAAAAATCATCAGATTTCCGCTGGTCCCCATAGGCTACGACCTCGAAACGCTCACGATCATATTCACGAAAGATAGGCTCAATAAAATGCGCGACCGGATGATGACACAGGTCCGCGGAAAGAAAACCCAAGCGGATTTTACTTGCAGCCTCGCGAGACTTGAATTTAAAGGCCGGAGGAAATTTTTTGGTTGTCGAGAGCCCCCATTTTTTATGCTCCTCGAAGACGAGCTTTGGATCCATGTCGGGGATATACATGTGACAGAGCAGATAGTTGCTTGGCGAGTCTCTGTCGTCTGGGTTCAACTCCATTGATTTGAGGTAGTGCGGCAGGGCATCCATGCCCCGGGCGCGATCCTTGAGCAGGTTTCCGATATTATTATGTGCCGTGGGCATCTTGGGGTTTTTCTCAACGGCCTGCTCAAAACACTCAAGCGCTTCCGAGTTCAGACCGATCTCCAGCGCAGCCGCCCCGAGGTTGTTAAGATAGGAAACATTGGTTGGCTCCATCGTAACCGCTGTATGAAACGCCATAATGGAGTCGCCACCCCGCCGGAGATCTTTGTAGATCACGCCCCGATTGCATTGAAGTGCCGCCGAGTTGTAGCCCATCGAGAGCGCCTTTTCATAATTCGCAAGAGCTTCCTGGAATCGCTTGGTCATGTGGAGAGCGAGACCATACTCGTAGTGATAATCACCCAACTCACCCGGAAGCGATATCGCTTTTTCCAAAGCAGGAATCGACTCCGCATAGCGCTTCAGACCATTGAGGAGCTTGCCTTGACGGAACCAAACAAAACCCACATTCGGATTCATGCGGGCCGCCTTGCCATAAGCAGCCAGAGAGTCCATATATCGCGCATTCTGCTCCAGCAAAATCGCCAGATTAGTCTGGTACTCGACCGAATCTGGCTCCAGCGCACACGCCTTGCGAATCTGCGAAATCGCATCCTTGCCCCGTCCGAATTTCTGCAAAGCGAGCGCATAGTACGAAAACCCATCCGCATAGTCTTTACGAATTCTTACGGCCTCCTGAAAAGCCTCCAGCGCTGCAGACTTCTCTTCCTTTTCAGCCAAAATCCTTGCAAGAAGAACAAGTCCCTCCGGCGATTCCGGCAATAACTCCAAAGCCCGCCGCACATGCTGCTCCGCGGGCTCCAGTTCCTTCTTGCGCAAAAAAACCTCGCTAAAATCGCGAGTAAATTCCGCATTCTGCGGATCCAAGTCACAGGCCGCAGATGAGAACTCCCCAGCAGCTTCAAGATCACTCTGCAAAGCCGCCATCTTGCCCATCAGATGCCAAGCTCCAGCACACTGCTCATCCTTTCCGAGAATCTCGCGGCAGATCTCTTCAGCATCGGACAGGCGACCTACCCTAAAAGCTTGATGAGCATTTTCTAAATTCTTTACGCTTTGATTCATTTCAAAAATCTTATAATTTGAAGGCAACATCCCAGTCTGCGGGGCACGAGATCCCATACTTTACTCAAAAAACAGAATCAACCACGATAAAAATCCTCATGTGTTATTAATCTGATCTGAGATTTCCTTGCCTTGAAGATAATTTTTATAAAATATCCTTCTAAACATTTATTGCTATGAAAGTTGTCATACTCTGCGGTGGAAAGGGCACCCGTCTTCGCGAAGAGACGGAGTTTCGGCCAAAGCCTATGGTTCCGATAGGCAATCGCCCTGTCGTTTGGCATATCATGAAAACCTACGCGCATTATGGTTACAATGATTTTATTTTATGCATTGGTTACAAGGGGGATATTATAAAGGAATACTTTCGCAACTACCTCTGGAATACATGCGACACCACGCTATCCCTCGGGCGGAATCCTTCCGTTGAATTCCATACCTCACACGAGGAAGAGGATTGGACGGTTACGCTAGCAGATACCGGCGAGGAATCCATGACGGCTTATCGCGTGAAGCAAATCCAAAAATACATTCCTCAAGGCGAAAGTTTTCTCATGACTTATGGAGATGGGCTGGCCACCATCGATATTAACGCGAGTGTTGCAGAACATAAAATCGCAAAAAAAACATGTACGATTACGGCCGTTCATCCCGCAGGTCGGTTCGGATCCCTGCGCATTGAAGATGATGGAAAAATTCACACCTTCAGTGAAAAACCTCAGTTTGAAGATGCGTTTGTCAATGGGGGGTACATGGTCTGCGATTATGGACTTTTTGATTATCTTCCAAATGATCCAAGTGTGATGCTTGAGCGCCAACCGATGGATAATCTCGTTCGCGACAGCCAACTCCACGCTTACAGGCACGAGGGCTTCTGGCAGCCCATGGATACTTATCAAGAAAGCCAGTATCTCAACAAACTCTGGGCAGATGGCAAGGCACCGTGGAAGGTTTGGTGACCGCTATGTTTGAGAATGATTTTGGCGGTAAAAAGGTCTGGCTCAGTGGTGGCACGGGATTTAAGGGATCTTGGCTCGCAGAGTGGCTTTACTTGATGGGCGCAAAAGTTTCCATTTTTTCGCTGCCACCGCCTACAGACCCCGCGCTTTTTTATCAACTGGGGCTAGCTTCGCGCGTCGATTGGCAGGAAGGCGACATCCGGGATGCCGCTGCCGTTAGCAAGTCTCTGCTCGACTGCCAGCCAGATTTTGTTTTTCACCTCGCCGCGCAGCCACTGGTAAGGCTCTCCTTCACGGAGCCCGTCGAAACCTACCAAACCAATGTGCTCGGAACGATCCACGTTTTGGAAGCTCTCCGGCAGTTGGAAAAGCCCTGCGCGACTGTCATGGTGACCACGGATAAATGCTACGAGAACCGCGAGTGGCTGCATGGGTATCGTGAGGAGGATCCACTCGGTGGTCATGATCCCTACAGCTCCAGCAAGGCGGCTTGCGAGATTGCGATTTCATCTTGGCGGCGGTCATTCTTTCAAAACCATCCTGTCAAAATCGCGAGCGCCCGAGCCGGCAATGTCATTGGCGGTGGCGACTGGGCAACGGATCGCATTGTGCCTGACTGCATCCGCGCCCTCCAAGATTCGTCAACTATTCCCGTTAGGAATAAAACAGCAACGCGCCCTTGGCAGCATGTGCTGGAGCCGCTCTCCGGTTACCTCCTGCTCGCTGCGAAACTCACCAGAGAAAGCTTTCCGTCCGGCACGCTTGATTCCGCTTTCAACTTCGGCCCGCATCTCAGCGCCAACCGCACGGTGGCGGATGTCGTCTCGGAGTCCCTTAAACACTGGCCCGGAGAGTGGATCGACCAATCTGATCCGAATGCACCGCACGAGGCCGG
>CAMBAQ010000176.1 GCA_945863785.1 Chthoniobacter flavus | reverse complement strand
GTCACGGAATATTGTGCGAAACAAGTTGTCAGTGAGCGCATCCGCATTCGTGACGAAGAATTAGCCACAGCAGCGGCAGAGACTGCTGCCCTAGAGAAAATCCAATCCGATGAGGCCGCGGGCACTTCCGCGAATACACCTGCGTGAATATGATACATCACGCAGAACTCACAGAACACGCTCCCCCGCTGGATGCCCGAAAGTACTCCGCTGTCATGCGAGCCTACGGAGAAGCCTCTCAAACCGAAGAAGAGTTTCTAAAATCCCACCTCCCCTTGGTTAAATCCGTCGTGGACCGAATGAGGGCGAGTCTCCCCGCGCATGTGGAAGTCGATGATCTTTACAGCGTCGGCTTGCTGGGCCTCATCCAAGCCCAACGCCGCTTCGACCCCTCTCATGGCGTCACCTTTGCCACTTTCGCCACCCTGCGCATACGCGGATCCGTATTGGACGAGCTCCGTCGAGGCGATTGGCTAAGCCGCTCTCTTCGCGTCAAAGCCAAAAAAATCACCGACATCATCGCCGCTTTCGAACAAAAAGTCGGGCGCCCCTCGACTGAAGCGGAAATTGCCAACGAACTGGGCATTTCCACAGAGGAATATTCGGCGCTTTTGGACGAACTCCGTCCATTGAGTTACGTCGAGCTTGATGCAGCGTCCGTGCACGATGATGATAACTCGAACCAACACGAGTTTGTGGCTGATGAAAAACAGCCCTCCGCCAGCGACGAGGCGATGAAAAAGGAACTCACCAAACTCGTCGTCGATCGCATACAAAAACTTCCGGATATGCAACGCAAGATACTTGCGATGTATTATTTCGAAAACCTCAGATTAGCAGAAATCGCAAAGGTGTTCGGTGTTACCGAGTCTCGCATCTGCCAAATCCACACCCAAGCCGTTCTCAGTCTAAAAACCTACATTCAATCAGCCGCAACCCGCTAAACCAAACAAAACAATATGATTCTCATTATCGGATACCTCATCGTCATCGGAGCTACACTTGGAGGGTTCATGATGGCAGGTGGAAACCCAATCGCTCTTTGGCATCCATCGGAACTCGTGAGTATCGGCGGCATATCGATCGGGCTTGTCATTATCGCAAGCCCTCTGGCGCTGCTCATATCCTTGTTTGGAAAAATTAAAACGGCCATGAAAAACCAGGCTGTTTCCCCATCTGAGTTCACCGACCTCCTGAAGTTGCTATATGAGCTTTTCTCAAAAGCTCGCCGAGGCGGACTCATCGCGATCGAAGACGACGTCTTGTCTCCCAAGGAAAGCCAGATTCTAACAAAATATCCCACTTTTCTTAATAGCCATGAGCGCGTTGAATTTCTTTGCAACAGCCTCAAGCCCATCATTGATGGTCGCCTCAAGCCCGAGCAACTTTCTATCATGCTTCAAGGCGACTTCGATGCCAAGGAAGAAGAGGCCTCTCACCCCGTCCATATTCTCAATCTTCTTGGTGATTCTCTCCCTGGCATCGGTATCATCGCGGCCGTGATGGGAATCATCAACACCATGGGTTCCGTTGCCGAAGGGGCAGAATCGGTGGGCATGAAGGTCGCCGCCGCCCTCACAGGCACTTTCCTCGGCGTCTTGGGTGCCTATGGATTTGTGAACCCACTTAGCGCCCGCATCAAACTCAACAACTCAGTCGAAATGCAATACTTCGCCGTTATCATGAAAGGCGTTGTCGGCTTCACTGGAGGAATGTCTCCGATCATGGCTGTAGAGGCTGCTCGCCGTGCGATCGATCCCCACTCCCAACCCACTTCGGATGCCCTCGAGGAAATGGTTAAATCGATTGGCTCAGGAAGCAACTAAAAATGGCTAAGAAAAAAAACGAGCACCACGGCGGTGCATGGAAGGTCGCCTATGCGGACTTCGTCACCGCAATGATGGCCCTTTTCATGGTTCTCTGGATTCTTGCGCAAAAACCAGAGGTTCTTGCTAGGACAGCCCTTTACTTCAAAGATCCGACTTATAAACCGAATCCGACTTCGATCGGGTTGCTTCAAAAAGAAATCCAGGCGGCCCAAAAGGACAACGAGCACAAAGACCAGAAGGAACCCATCAACGAAGGATTCCTCCGCGCTATTGCGAAAGACTTTTATCGCCTTTTGAATGTCAAAGACGAAACCACGCCTCCGGTTGATATCACAATCACCTCCGATGGCCTAAAAATGACCATCTACGACCGATCCAAAAAGCCCATCTTTAAGGACAAGACTACAGAAACGACAGATTGGGGAACATTTGTTTTCCAGAATATGGCTTGGCTCGTAGAGCGTCATAATTTCCAAGTCATGATCGATGGTCACACCCCAACCGGCCTAGATTTTGGAACAAAAAAAGACTACACCTCATGGGAACTCACTACAGATCGAGCCAATGCGATTCGTCGCCTCATGGAATACTATGCTGTATCTCCTGAAAAAATGAAACGGGTCACCGGCTTTGGCGACACGGATAATTTACCGAACGTCCCATCGGTCTCCGAAGACAATGATCGCATTACGGTGAGTCTCTCGCTCACACAAATGCCCTCACCCACCCCAACTCCACAGGCCTCCGCAACGCCTGCTGCTAAAAATTAAAGCCGCAATGAAGGATTTTCTCCAAGGCCGTGCCTCTCTCGATAACGCCCGCACCAAGTCCCAAAGCAGCAACTCGGCCAGCCACTTTCCACCAATCGCACAAAACGCGACAATTGTCGCTTCGGGTGATGCAGGATCCAATGCCTTCGCTCAGGACATCTCCTTCGATTCCACCGGATCAGCCAATTGCGGTCAGGAACCCAAGATCGATCTCGTTCATGATAGTGAAGGCCGCATAGGACATATCGTTGTTACATGCCGTTGCGGAGATCAGATCACTCTCCAGTGCAATTACTGAAAAGATGCGCCGCATTTCCAATGCAGCGCTGATTTTTCTTATCCTCTCATCGGGAAGTTGGGCGCAGTCACCAGACAACTATGAACCGCTCGTCAATACGGGGCCCATTCGCGCCGCCCAGGCTAGACCCGCTTCAACGTCGATAGCTCTGGCTAACGCAGCAAAGGATTTGCCCGCCACGCAGCGCAATCAAGTCACCCAAGCCGCACTCTCGATCATTCTGCTCACCAAGTTCAACAGGCTACTCCCGCCCACCCTTAGCGCCCAACAACTGGATCATTTAAGCAGCATCTTCATCACGGCAGAACCAAACGAAGCCAACCAGTCTTCTGAGGCACAGAAACTCCCACCTGCCGACACATTAGTCTTCGATGGTTCCAAATTATCTGGCGGAAATTTCCGATACATCGATGCCATGATCGGGATGGATGGCTACCCCATCGCCCTCGATCGCGAACTACCCGCGTGGATTTTGCCGCTTACCCCCTCCGCCGCCAAGGGACTCGCAAGCAGTCAGCAAAATTTTGGCTCTCAACCACCGGATGCCGATCTGGCAGAACTCACAAATCGCATCTACCAAGCCAATGTCGCTTCTAACCTAGCGGCAGATGGGATTTTTCTTCGCCCGTATGCGGGCCGTGTGGACGACCTTTATTACCACCTCGTTCAAAATACGGAGAGCAGCCATCTGCTTGATTATTTCACCCTCCTTGACAGCCTTCCCCCACGCCAATACAGCCCAATCACGGGAACGAGATCACCACAGGATGTTTCTCCAAGCCGGGTAAACATGAGCGATATCCTTTCTGCTGGCAGCTTTCGCGCCATCCAGACTTTTCGAACAGAGAATCCACGCGCCAATATTCGCAATCCATTCAAAGGCCTTGCCGTCCGCATCCTTCCCATCCTCAGTGATTCCATACACAAAGTAAAACCCGGCGAGGAATGGCAGGTCTCGCGCGAAAACATGCGCAGAGCAATGAACGACCCACGTCGATTCACGCCGGAAAAAGTCCCCCCGATGTTCAATGATCCCAGCCGATTTTTAGGCTGGAATGATCCCCGCTACATTCGCGTAAGCAAAAAAAAGAAACCGAAAAATTCTCTTATTGAAGAGATCCAGAAAATCGACTTTGAGTCCCCTCTTCCAGAAATGACGTTTGATCCCACCGGCAACGAGCTTCTCAAAGGCAACGACCTTTACTCCAACCAAACCGACGTCAATGAAGAAGACAGCAACGCTGCACTCCTACGCGACCTCGGCATGACTTCGCAATCCACGATGCCAAGTTCTCAGCCGTTCCAAACACCCGCACAACAA
>CAMBAQ010000175.1 GCA_945863785.1 Chthoniobacter flavus | reverse complement strand
GCTTCCGACGCGGGAATCCGCTCTTCGGAGGGAACTGGATCGCTGGTGGGCTGAGAATGGTATCGTTCCTGATATCCGAGCCGAGTTTGACGATACGGCGGCGATGTGTGAGTTGGCGGCGTCGGGAATCGGGGCGGCGCCTGTCCTCGGCCCTGTTCTGGACGATGTGCTCAAACGATACGGACTCCAAAAGCTTCCACTCAAAACGGGAATCCATGAGGAGCTTTTTGTTATCACTGCGGAGCGCCAGTTTTCGCAAGAGGGTCCGAGGATGATTGCGCGCATCGCTTCAAGCCACGGCAAGGGATCCGCCGGATAGAGGTTTGCGTAAGGTTGACGGGAAATTCCATTTTTTACGGCGACAAATCTAAAAAAGAAAAAAAAGGTCTTCGCGATCAGCGCCGATTTGCTCATAGTTTTTGGATGCAAAGAACTCCGCTATACGATGAACATGTCCGCGCTGGCGGTCGCATAGTAGAGTTTGCGGGTTGGGAAATGCCGGTGCAATATACGGGCATTTTGCAGGAGCACAAAGCTGTGCGCGAGGCCTGTGGCGTTTTTGATATTTCGCACATGGGCGAGTTTTTCGTGAAGGGTTCGGATGCATCGGCGTGGCTCGATACGCTGCTGACGAACAACGTGAGCCAATTGCCCCTGGGGCACGCTCAATACTCGCTCATGTTGAATGAGCGAGGCGGGGTGATTGACGACCTTATTGTTTACCACCTTGCCGAGGATCGCTTCCTGCTCATCGTGAATGCGTCGATGATCGAAGAAGATGCCGCTTGGATGCGCTCGCATCTTTCCGGGAATGTGGAGTTTGAAAATCGGAGTGAAGCGTTTGCTGCTCTCGCTATTCAGGGTCCGCTTGCGGCAGCGGTTTTTGAAAAAATCTTCCAGCGTCCGATGCCAAGCGAGCGTAATCGGGTGGAGGAAATCGAACCCGGTCGTTCCTACATTGCAACGACAGGATACACGGGTGAAGATGGAATTGAGTGGCTCGTGCCGGCGAGTGAGTCGGCGAATGCCTGGAATACGGCCTTGGCTGCCGGAGCTTTTCCTTGCGGTCTAGGCGCACGCGACACCCTTCGACTCGAGATGGGCTACCCGCTCAATGGGTCTGACCTTTCCCCCGAACGCACACCTTTGGAAGCTGGGTTGGGATTTTTTGTGGATCTGAAAAAAACCGCGTTCACCGGACGTCAGATTCTTCTCGATCAAAAATCCAGCCTTCTCCCACACAAGCTCTGCGCGATCCGCGTGCTCGACAAGGCTCCGCCGGTCCGCCCGCACTACAAAGTGTATGTGAATGGCGAACCGGTCTCCGAGACGACCAGCGGGGCGCTTTCTCCTTCGCTTGGCTATGGCATCGCGATGGCCTACCTGCCGCCGGCTTATTCCGACATCGGCCAAGAAGTGGAAGTCGAAGTGCGCGATCGTCGGTTCCGCGCCGTCATTGTCAAAAAACCCTTTTACAAAAAACAACCATGAACATCCCTGAAAACCTGCGCTACGCCGCTTCCCACGAATGGATTCTCGTTGAAGGCGACACCGGAACAGTCGGCATCACCGACCACGCCCAAGCGGAACTCACCGACATTGTTTTTGCCGAACCTCCTGCGATTGGAAAAACCGTGAAAGCCGGTGAAGTGGCCGCCGTTGTTGAATCCGTCAAAGCCGCCAGCGATAGCTATTCGCCCGTAACCGGCGAGGTGATCGAGCGCAACGAAGCTATCGAAGCTGATCCCACCTTGCTGAACACTGATCCCTTTGGCCAGGGGTGGATCTACAAAATCCGTCTCTCCGATCCCGCTGAACTCGCCGCCTTGAATGATGCCGCCGGTTACCGTGCGCAGATCGGAGGCTAAGGCCAAAGGCAGAGCGTAGTGGGTCAATTAAACCCCCAAACGGATTTTTTGACAGGATTTAAAGGATTAGCAGGAATTCCTTAGGGGGGTGAATGCCGCGCAAAACAGAGAACGCCCTTTGATTGCAAATATCTAACCCGTCTTTGACTCGCTCGCTCCCGCTCGTCTCGCCCTGCGGGCCAATCTAGGATTGGCCTCACTCAAAGGCTCCCAACCTTCTCGGTTGTGCTCTCTGTGGTCAATTCTGCTGAAATCGCCCTTAGTGGCGTAGGGCCTTGCCTTGTTCGCTTTTGAATTTGTCCAGCGCCTCGTGAAAGTTTGTGTTCGCGATGGGAATGGATGACTTCGAATTGCCGAGATTGATCACGAGGTTATCGCCCTCAATCCCGATCGGTGCGAACTTCCTGCCCGGAGGGAATTTCGCGTTGCCGATCTTCTTGCCGGCATTGGTCAGGTTGACGATCGTTTCTTTGATCAAGGTGATTTCCGGTGGAAATTCGATGATTGGTGATTTTGAGCTTGGCTCAGGTGCGGTTGGCTTTAGTGGTTGCTGGGGCTTTACTGGTGCCGCAGGCGTTGATGCTTGGGGTTCAGGATCTTCGCTTACCTTGGGTGAAGGAGTGACTGACTGGCGCTGGGACTTGAGTTTTGAAATGTGAGCTTGGGCCGACTCCAGCTCATTCGCATAGGTTTCTGCCTCGAGGGATTTGATTTCCAGAGCCCGCCTCGTGTCTTCCAAATCCGATTTCAGCTTGGCTTCGTTTCGATCGGATTTTTCTATCTGATCATGGGTCTTCGTGGATTCCGTCGACTCGTAGGAAAGACTCAGTCTTCTCCAGTTAAACCAGGGGGTGACACAGAGAGCGACAAGGCAGATCAGCACCCAGGCGTATATCCCTATGCGGCGGCGCCCATGCGATTCATCGGGTGCATCACTGATCTTCGTCAGTTGCCGGAAACGACGCCCGAGTGTGGCCGCCAATCCGATCATAAGAACAGCGCCGTCATCGGGGCGGTCGTTGATGAATAACTCCAAATCGTTCGTCGTAATGGTCCAGTAGTCCACGGGCTCCGTCGCTTCGATCGAACACAACGCGGGTTGGTTTTCGAAAATGTCCGTTTCTCCAATCCACTCGCCGGACTCGACGGCCCCGAGGACGACGTCCTTCCCATCTTCCTTATGGCGCGACTCCAGCAATCCCGAAATGATAAAAATGAGCCTGCTACTTGTTGCCCCTTGAATGAGGAGCCTTTCTCCAGCAGAGGCCTGCTGGAACGCTCCCATCGAACTCAGCACACCTCGGGCTTCTAGGGAGAGAAATTGGATAGGGCCGATAGCCGGCAGGCATTTTCTTGCAATCTTGGTTGTCGTCTCCAGAGGTTGTTCCTCGCGCAGAGTAGCGAAAGCAGACACCAAGATTTTAATTACCCCTTTATCTTCGTGGCCCTTCAGCTCCTTGAAGGTCATCGAAGAGCGGTAGGCATTGCCTCGGCGTTCGAGGTTGGCTGGTTCCTCGGGTTCCTGACCTCCGGACATTTGCAGCAGATCAACGGCAAAAATATAGGGCCCGAATCGGATTTCGTCACCATGAGCGAGCACACCCTCCGAGGTCTGAATACCATTTAGAAAAGACCCATTCGTGGAGCCATTATCCCTCAAAATGTATTTTCCATCCACAAATGAGATCGAGGCGTGATTCCTCGAAATCTCGGAAGCGTCAATGTAGATGCCTGAATTCGGATCCCTGCCAATGAAAAGAACCGCATTCCCCAAAGGAACAATGCGCGGATTTTCTGCCTCGTTTTTCGAGATTAATAAAGCCATGGGTTTTTACTTAGCGGCCGACTTGTTTTGGTTCTTCAAGCAGCCATCGAATGGGGAATCCTCCACGATCCCCCAAGACTAAGAACTTAAAATCTCACGCGGCTTTAACAATCTCAAAATCCATGATGTGGAACAACAAAAAGCACCGAAAGGCTGCGGCTACCAAAAAAAGCGCCTCGCGGTTGGAGATTTTCTTCGCCAAGAAGCCCGCGCTTTCCGATATTTCGCAGCGGCATGGGCCATCCCACGCCATCTATCTCACGAAGCTTTCTAACTCTTGATCCTACGAAAATGACCGCATTTGCCCATCGCCACATCGGCCCTGACGCCAAAGAAATCCAAGCCATGTGCGAGGCCATCGGCGCCCGCTCGCTCGACACGCTCCTCGAAGAAACCGTGCCCGCCGCGATCCGCTTACCCCGAGATCTCGATTTGCCAGAAGCCCTCTCGGAGGAAGCCGCCTTGGAGGAACTCCGCTCCATCATGGCCGAAAACAAAGTGGCTACCTCGCATCTCGGGATGGGAATTTACGGCACGCACACCCCTACGGTCATCCGCCGCAACATTCTGGA
>CAMBAQ010000174.1 GCA_945863785.1 Chthoniobacter flavus | reverse complement strand
AAGGCGTTGAAAAGTTTGTTGTGAAAATGGTCGCGCATCGCATCGTCACGGAAAATCTCGGGATGGTGGATGCGCAGATACTCGCTCACGGCGACAGGGAACCCACAAGTGCCGCTGGCAAGATCACACATGACATCCCAGGGCACGGGCTGGAGGATTTCCACCATGAGCTGGATGATGTGGCGCGGGGTGCGGAATTGGCCGTTCTGCCCGGCGCTGGCGATCTTACCGAGCATGTATTCGTAGAGGTCACCCTGGGTGTCGCGGTCCTCCATGGGCACCTGCTCGATCATATCCACCACCTTGGCCAGCAGGGCAGGCGTGGGGACGGTGAAGCGGGCGTCCTTCATGTGGTGCGCGTAGGTGGAGCCATCGCCGCCCATGGTGCGCAGGAAGGGGAAGACATGCTCGCTCACGACGGTGAACATCTCGGCGGGGGCGAAGTGCTTGAAGCGCGACCAGCGAAGATCCTCGTAGGCTCGGCCGCGTGTGTCGGCGCCCTCGGGGAAAATCCGGCGGGCCATGGGCTGCTTGAGGCGGGCGGATTTGCTCTCCTCCAGGGTCTCGAGGTCATCGAGGCGCTTGAGGAAAAGCAGGTAGGTGACCTGCTCGATGATTTCGATGGGGTTGGCGATGCCGCCGCTCCAGAAGGCATTCCAGAGGGCATCGACTTTACTGCGGATATCGCCGGTGAGCATAAGAGGGGATAATGTGGGACAGTGATGGGTGAGCCAAGCTCTAAACTGGGAGTGACAGAGTGGGATGCAAAATCTCGGAGGGGATCAGTTTTTGCTCTCGAATCCGAAGAGGCAGGGGGCGACCCTTGCAAGGATCGTCGGGTGGGGCTCTAATAACTTCGCTGCATGTCTTCGGGCGCAAAAAGGCTTGGCTGGAGTGGGGGTATCGCCGACCGGCTCGATCCAGAAATTCACGACGAACGATTGGAAAGAATCCAAGGCTTGGTAATCCTTTGGACCATAAAATTCGCAATCCTCCAAAAACCACCGCACCACCTGGCCTACGAATTGCTCGGAAAAGATCACGGCCTCCTTGTGGGTGCGGGACTCAAAAAACAGCCTGCACCCGGCGCGCTGCGGGAGGTGAGGGCGTTTATTCAGATAAACGTGGTAGCACTTTTGGGATGCTTTGTTCTTCTTGGGGAAGGGGCGCTTCTCGGTCGGGCCCTCCTTGGTCGGCGGTGTGTTTGTTTTATTCACGAGCGCCGTTATGGATTTTTTTAGTCTTTCAAAAAATGGCAGATAACGCAGGTAATATGACTGAAAAGTTATGTTTGAAAAATTACTCTCCCAGCGTGGACTCTCCTTCGAGCGGCTAAAAAACTTCGCGGCGATCGCGGAGGCAGGCAGCATCACGCGGGTGGCGGATGGCGACCCGGCGCGGCAAAGCCTCATGAGCCGCCAGATCCGGGAGTTGGAGGAGTTCTTCGGCACGGAACTCACGCGCAGAAAAGGCAAGGGGCTGGAAGTCACTCCTGCTGGTCTGGAGCTGGCGCGGCAAATCCGCTTCCAGTTGCAAAGTCTGGAGGATTTCAAACTCAGCTGCGCGAATGAAGCGCTGGAATACCGCTTCGCCGCGGGCAACAGCGTGCTGGAGTGGATGATCATCCCGGCGCTCGTCGCAGTGGATAACGCCGTCCCTGGGCTCCACATCAGCCTCTACGATACGAGATCGAGGGATATCGTGAGCGGATTGCTCGATCACCGGTTCGACTTCGGCATTGTGCGCAAATCCGCCGTCGTCGAACCGCTCAAATACGCGGCTCTGGGCAAGATCGACTACGCGCTCTACGAGCCCGTCGCTTGGGCAAAGAAACGTCCACCAACCCCGAAGCTGGCTGTCACGGAGGGCGTCGAGTTTCTCAAAGAACTGAGTCGGGCCGCCGCCCAAAAAAAGAAAATCCTCACGCCCACGCACCTGTGCACGAATTTCACTCAAGCGGCGCAACTCGTCCGCTCCGGAGTCGCCGCCGCCATCCTCCCCGTGATGGCTGAAACCGCTCTAGGCGATAGCGTGACCCGCATCGAGCTGCCCTGGCTCTCCAAATACCGCCGCGATATCGGCCTCGCCTGGCACGAACGCCTCCTCGACACGCGCCCAAAGGCCAGAGAGCTGCTGGAGGCGATCACAGGCGCCCTTACTAAGAAAAAGTCGTAGTTTGAAGCGGGTGTTCTGCTGCTGGGCTCATTTATCCCGAATTCAGCGGAATTAACCACAGAGGACACAGAGTGCACAGAGGATTAGTTATTTACAAATCAAAGATCCTTCTCTTTTTTGCGCAGCATTCAACACCCTTAAGGAATTCCTGTTAATCATAAATTGATTCACTACGCTCAACCTTTGGGCTGCTTTAGGCAGTCTTTCTACGCTGCGCTTCGGTTGCCCTTCCTGGGCTACACTATAGTCTTTCCCTTTCGTTATGCGCTATCGCGCGGGTGTTCTTCGCTCCGCTTCGAATCTGTCATCCTGTCTAAAAATCCGTTTTGGGGTTTCTGGGTTCAATACCCCGATAGCGCCTTGAGGAGTTTCGTAAGAAAGAATCGTAGCTTTTTATTTATGAATATGAACCTTCAAGTCATCCTTCAAAAAGAAAAACTGGAAAACCTGCTGCCGCTTTTCACCAACCAAAATATCACAGACTCGTGCCTCCCAGATTTAACTGATGAATGTTTAGTGGATCTCGGGATCAAAAAAATGGGTGATCGTCAGCGGTTGCTTTCGGAATTCCGTCATGTTTCTGAGCAATTGGCACCTGGGGGAAGTTTCATGCTCACGATCGTTGGTGGTATTTGTCCTCATGATTCTCTTCTTGCAGGTCAGACCGTGTCCACCTTTCTGATCGCCAAATATCCAGTGATGCTTGCGGAGTGGGAACGAATAAAGGTCTGGGGGGGGGCATGCCAAAGTGGGGGAGTGTGTTACGAGTTTAAATCAGGTGAAGCCGAGGGGTGTCAGGCCCCTGTTGTCAGGGTGAGTTGGTATGACGCGCTGAAGTTTTGTAATGCTAAAAGTGAGGAACTTGGTCTAACGCCTTGTTACAGCATGGGAGGGAAAATCTACCGATCCGATGCTTTGAACGGGGATCGCCTCGATGAAGTCAATTGGGATATAAAAGCCAATGGCTATCGCTTACCTATGGAGGCAGAATGGGAGTGGGCAGCGAGAAGTGGGGTATGCAAAATGGAGGAAACTTTTAGTAATCGGCAAATATTGAATGCTGCCATGGGTCTCGAAAATGGAATCCCGAATCATAATGGCCGGAATCACGACAACAACTGGGTGGACCAATTGGAAAGTTACGAGTTGCCGAATAATTTATGGGAGTGGTGCTGGGATTTGGCAGAGGAAAATTTTATTTCTCATCGCCGCATTCGTGGTGGTTGCTGGAATTATGGAATGAATGGGGGGCTTGACAAGTTGCGAGTGAGTCGCGGTCCTGATTCGCTTAACGATGTCGTGGGGTTCCGCATTGCCAGAAACTGTGAGCAATAAGTCTTGGGCATGACTGACGCTGCAACATTGCCGGTAACCTAAGGGAGAGTCTGTGTAACATCCACAAGGCCGCTCTTCAGTTCAGGTTCAAAGCAAGGGCACTCATTACCTCACGCATCTCGATTGATGGTTCTCGTCCAGCTTTCCGCGCCATCTCAAGCCAGTAACAAATCTTCCGCACTCGCGGATTCGCTCCACGCTCCGCACTTATCGTAGCAATCTTGGCAGGCTCGCAGAGGCTGACCAATGCGTCCCGGATCGTGTCTGCACTCGCAAGCCCGCACGACAGGACAAGCACCAAAAGGATTCGCCTCATGGATGGCATATCGGATCAATATCAGTCCAGTGATTCGCAATCCAGTTTTCGTGACCATCACCTAATCTTTGCTCAAGCCGGTATGGGCTTAGCTCTGCTGCCGCTCACTCGCCCCTCGAAAGATCATCGGAGCATCGCAGAATAACTCGCCGGGATAACTAAGGGGGAGCGCCCCCTTGCTGCAAAATTGCCAAGCAATTGCCAAACACGAAAATCGGCTAATTTTTATTTAACATCGCAACTCCTTCTTCCAGAAGAAGTGCGCCCCCCGGGGCTCGAACCCGGAACCAATTGATTAAGAGTCAACTGCTCTACCATTGAGCTAGGGACGCAAGATCTCGAATTGCATACAAACAACCCCAGAAAAAAAATAAGAGCGAACACTAGTAGCTTTGTGCTTGGGTAACTAGCAAGAAAAATTGGCGACAGAAAAACTGGCGA
>CAMBAQ010000173.1 GCA_945863785.1 Chthoniobacter flavus | reverse complement strand
AAGACGTTCCAGCGCAGCCTGGACCATTCGCTCACTCTCGGAATCCAAAGCGGAGGTAGCCTCGTCCAAGAGTAGGAATGGGGCATTTTTCAACAGAGCCCTTGCGATGGCCAACCTTTGTTGCTGTCCACCGCTGAGCATACATCCCTTGTCGCCCACGATGGTTTCGTATCCGTCTGGTTGGGCCAGAATGAAATCGTGCGCGAAGGCAGACTGGGCTGCGGCGATGATCTCCTCACAAGTCGCATCGAGGCGTCCGTAGCGGATATTCTCGTAGATCGTATCGTGAAACAAAAATGTCTCCTGTGTCACCATTCCCACGGTCTCGCGAAGCGAGTGCTGGGCGACATCCCGCAAATCATGCCCATCAATGCGGACGATTCCCTTCTGAGGGTCGTAAAAACGCATAATGAGCGACAGAATCGTGCTCTTGCCGGCTCCACTCGCACCAACGAGGGCATATTTTTTTCCGGGTTCGATCTGGAGGGTCACGTCCTGCACGGCGGCTTTATCTGAACCGTAGTCGAAGCTCACTTTCTCAAAATCAATCCGGCCCTCCGACCTTCCAAGCACGATCGCTCCGGGGCGATCCACAATGCTCGGCTTCGTCTCCATAAGCTCAAAAACATTCACCGCCGAAACCATACACTTTTGCATGAGCATCGGAAGACGGCTGAGATTTTTCACAGGTTGGTAGAGCATGAAAATACCCCCGCACAACGCGGCAAATTTGATAAAACTGATGTCGTAATAATAAACGTAGACCATCGCCAGAACGACTCCGAACGCCGATACTGACTCGATCAGCGGCTGAACGATATCCGAGCTTCGACGCACCCGAAGGCTGTTTTGGCACTGCGTATCGCTCGACCTTGCAAACTGCTCGGTCTGGTAGCTTTCCCGCGCGAAACTTTTGATCACTCGAACCCCAGCAAACGTCTCCTGAAGAATGATCGACATCTGAGCAGACTCCTTTTCTTCTGCCTTGCCCGCCGAGCGCACCTTGCGCCCGAAGACAACGACTGGGATAATACAAAGCGGAAACAGCACCAACGTGGTGAGACTGAATTTCCAATCGATCGCCACAAGCACCCCGATCTGCATCATCACGGCAATCGGATCCTTGATAATGTCGCCCGAGATCGACGTGAGAGCGTTCTGCGTCACCCGCGTATCGCTCATGACCCGCGACATAAGCTTGCCGGTCTTCTCGCGGTTGAAAAAATCCAGCGACTGCGACATGAGATGCGCGAATAACTGGGTGCGGATGTCCCTCAAGACGCGCAAACTCACCCACGCCAAATAATACACATTGAGATACGAAAAAATCCCTCGTAGCACCATCACAAGCGGAATGAGGAGACTCATCCCTATCACCCCTCCGATACCTGGTCCGGCGGTCGGAATCGCGCCGGGCATGAGTTGAGATTTATCGATTTTGACCCCGATGGATTCTCCCGCCTTGAGGATGACCAAGGTCAACGATCCACTCACGATGCCCGCGAGCACACCGAATGCGATGCCCAGAAAGAACCGTTTCCGGTACGGGGTCATATACCCCAGCAATCTCAAATAGGGACTCCAAAAAGCCCGCATCAACTGCGGGAACGGAAGCTTGGCGGGTTTGGACATGACGATGGGAATTACAACAGATTGAGAGGCTCGAGGGGATTAAAATTCAAAGAAGAGACGGAAATTCGGGAGGTTCGAAAAATACCATTCTGCAAGCAAGCGACCGCCAAAAATCCATATTCCCGCCCCCAATGCCAGAAATGGCCCAAATGGGATTCGCGTTCCTGCCCGATCCTTGGCCAAAAACATTCCGGCGATTCCAGCCAAACTGCCGATCACGGATGCCGAGAACAGTGTGAAAAGGACGGCCTGCCATCCCAAAAAAGCTCCAATGCAGGCGATGAACTTCACGTCACCGAAGCCCATTGCCTCCCTTGGTATTACAATCGAGCGCATACGCCCCGTGATGCGCTCCAAGCTATCTAAATCGAGCGTTTCGCCAGCGAGGTCCGCCTGATTGTAATGAAAAACCAACTTGGATGCAGTGACTTCGCGTCCACCCACATTCACAGGGCCATCCAACTCGATCGTGAGCACGTCCTTTTCGCGGGAAAAAACATCCATCCAAATCAACTTTTCGGTACCGAGGACAATTTCCGCTTGGTCACCCTCACGCTGCCAATCAAAGACCTCGCCATCGGGGAACCGGTGTTTGATTTTTCCGAAGGCCCATTTGCCTGCCTCCACCACAAGAAATAGGAGGCCAAATCCAAAAGCGGCGGCTCCCAGCGACAACCCTGCGGCTGTTAATCGCGAGCTTGTTTCCATCATTTCCGGCAAAGCAATACTCAGCCCCAATCCCAAAATCACTCCACCCCATGTGATCTCGTCGGGGATAATGAAATGTTCCAGATCAATGAAGGTGGCGGTCACCAATAGCGATACAAACACCCAATAAGGCGCAGCGAGCGGAAGCCCATACGATTCCCAAACCCACCAAAATAAAACTCCCGTCAACAACTCGACGAGGAAATACCGAAAAGCGATTCCCTGCCCGCAAGTCGAACAACGCCCCCGCAAGGCAAGCCAACTCAAGAGCGGAAGATTCTCGTACCAAGGGATGGTTTTTTTGCAGGAGGGACAGAAAGAGCGACGCGGCTCGGTGAGGCTCAGTCCCAATGGCATCCGGTGAATGCAGGCATTCAAAAACGACCCCACGACCGCTCCCAGCACGGCTGCGAAAATCGTCAGAAGCAGACTCATTCCTTGTCGAGACTCGGCTCAACAATCTCGCAAATCGTATGGAGGAGGAATTTGTGGGCCTCTTGGATGCGGGCAGTGACGTTTCCGGATACTTGGATCTCGATATCGGCCGCTCCTTTGGTGAAGCCTCCGCCCTTGCCTAGAAAGACGATGTTTTTAACACCGATCCGCTTGGCTTCTTCGATCGCAGAAAGAATATTCCGCGACTTTCCGCTGGTCGTGAGCGAGATCAAGACATCGCCGGGCTTGCCATAGGCCCGCACTTGCCGAGCGAAAATCTCCTGAAAAGCGTAGTCATTCCCAATTGCAGTGAGCAACCCTCCATCGGAGGTGAGTGAAATCGCCGGATACGGCCGGCGGTCGCCCATGAATCGACAAGTGAACTCCGTGGCAATATGAGCACTATCCGCCGCGCTACCGCCATTACCGCAAAGGAGCAACTTGCCGCCGGACTTCAAGCAATCGAGCACCAACTTGGCGGCCTCCATCACCTTCGGCTCAAGTGCCCGAAGAGACTCGAAGGTTTCTAACGCTCCTTTGAGGGATTCCGAAAAAGGGGTCATGCCGCTTTCGCTAGCGTTACAGGGGCCAAGGACGGATGGGTCGCAAGGAGATCCTTGAGAGTCAACCAACCGTCCTCATCCATACCGACAAACAAATGCAAATAGACGAAAACCTGAAAGACTCCGTGATGAGCAAGAAGAGCCTCGACCGCTGCTTTCACTTTTTCAGCCGGGGGCTCGGAGGGAATCTGATCAATAAGTCCTTTGCCATCATGAGAAATCGCAAGCGCATCTAAAAATTCAGCCACCATCGCAAGGTTATTTCCCAGCGTCCAGACCTGCAGGATTTCCAGTGCCAGATCGGCATTGGCGGGACGAGTGAGCGCGTCTTGCATCCACTGGTTCTTTTCATCACGTGGCTTACGCTCAACAAAAACGGGGCGCAACTTGCGGCGCGTAGCCAGCATAGAAGCGCAGTTCCGATAGGCCGGGCGGTCATGGTTTGCCAACCAGTTCAAAATCTCCGCGCCTTGGGATGCGTTCAAAACTCCAAATATTTCAGGTGCTGTCATGGAGCCTCCATTTATCGGAGCCGAAGCCAGCGCCGTCAAGCCCGTGCTCGCCACCGAGCACTTTCCGATTGTAGCTAGGGCATGGTGTAGGCGACATTGATCGCAGTGAACTGCTACCTACAAATTCTGCGTCCCCTTTTGTTCTGCCTACCCGCCGAAGCGGCCCACAATCTCGCCATGGCGGCCCTCCGACTCACGCCCTCACCACTGATTCGCTCGATGTTCGGCCCCCTTCCCCAGCGCCCTCTGCGACTTTTTGGACTCGATTTTCCAAACCCCGTGGGACTTGCCGCCGGGATGGACAAAAATGCCGTCGCCCTTCCTGCATGGCAGGCGATGGGATTCGGCTTTCTGGAAGCAGGTACGATCACCGCACTCGCCCAGCCCGGAAATGAAAAGCCACGCAGCTTCCGTTTCCCCTCGCAGGAGG
>CAMBAQ010000172.1 GCA_945863785.1 Chthoniobacter flavus | reverse complement strand
CACGTTTACGATTTTCCGCGCGATTACCCGCTGCATATCCAAGGCTTTGAAAGCAAAGTCCAAGCACTCGCTTTTTCCGCAGATGGCACTCGCTTGGCCACGGGCGGCAGTCCGGTCGTCACGGTCTGGCCCTGCACGGGAAAAAAAGGCCCCGAGGGAGCTAAGCCCATCCAAGTGGAAGGCCACGACCTCGATGTTTGCGCGGTCGCTTTCTCGCCACTCACCGGTCAACTCGCGACTGGGGATGAATCCGGCACGCTGCTTGTGATCACGTTCGAGACCGGCCAATTCCGGCGCAAGCGCTCTCGCTTGGCATCCGGTATCAGCGCTCTCGCTTGGCACCCAACCCTGCCCCTTCTAGCCATCGGCCATGTTGATGGAGAGGTGATGCTTCTGTCCCTGGCATAAGGAACCCATTTGGAAGCCTGCGAATTGAACATGCGACACCGCCTTATGAACTCTGCGATGTGGGCTGTTTTGATGCTCGCTCTCGTGGGAATCGCTTGCGGAGCATCAACTCCGAACGAGGTGAATGCCGCTTTCGGCGTAGATTTTTTTTCCAATGACAACCTCTGGGATGACGATGCCACCATCCTTGCCCAGAAACTCGCATGGCCGCTTGAATCTCAAACCTCGACGGATTTGAGTTATCGCAAGTATCCAGGACCCAGCGAGCGCTTGCTAGGTTGTCGCTCGTATTCCAATGCCCTCTATGTGGAGGATGGTCATGTGTCCGCCATTTCGATCCTCTTTGCGAATAAGGGCGACGCAGTGGATTCATTGAAGGAGGGCGCGAGCGCTAGTGATGTGCGCGAAGTGAAAGGCCAGATTCGGAATTACAAAAAAGCCATTCAGGATGATAAAAAAAATCTGACTCTGGTTCTAACGAAGCTCTTCGGCAATCCCGTGCCCGATCGGTTCGGTGAAGGAAGGCAGACGACGGAATTAGTGAAACGCTGGGAATGGAAAGGGCGTTCGTTTCTGCTCGCCGCTCCTCGTGATGAATACGTGGCTCTTCGCATCTTGCCTGTGGAATCAGCCAATGCTGGTGGGCGTTCCCGGATATCGGACGCGGTAATGAAGGCGCGTGTGGAATCTCGTATTGAGACACGTCCGAATGGCGATGTGATCCTCAAGGAAATGCCCATGGTCAATCAAGGCCCCAAGGGTTATTGCGTTCCTGCGACTTGGGAGAGGGTGATGCGCTATATGGGGGTTCCTGCAGATATGTATATACTCGCGATGGCCGGCCAGAGCGGCGATGGCGGCGGCACCTCGCTGGAAGCGATTCGTGCCGGTGCTAATCAGTCGATCGCCGCCGCAGGTCGCCGCATTGTGCAAGAGCAGATCCGGTGGGACCCGAACGCGATCGCCAGATTCATCGACAAGGGCCTACCCATCATTTGGGCGATGTTTTCCACAGACGAGTTCAACTCAGCCGCAAATTCTCGTCAGGCAGCAAGGAGCGGAACACCCGATCCCGCCACTTGGAAAAAGGAACTTGCCGAAGTCCGCAAGTCTGCGAGGAAATTCCATGCAGATAAGTCGAAGGCGCACGTCTGCCTGATCATCGGTTACAACAAGCAGACCGGCGAGGTCGCGCTGTCCGATTCGTGGGGCCCTGCTTTTGCCGAGCGCTGGGTCACCTTCGAGGAGGCCAAAGCCGTCAGCCAAGACATATTCTACGTTATCCAGTTTTAAAAAAATCTCATGCAATCCCAATCTCCGTTTGAAATCTCCGAAGCCAGCGAACTCTACAATATCGAGCGCTGGGGCGGCGGATACTTCGGCATTAATCCCTCCGGCAATGTGACCGTTTATCCGAAGCGCAATGGCGAGCAGATCGACCTCATGGAGGTGGTAGCGGAGGCCCGGCATCGCAAACTCGCTTTTCCGCTCGTCGTGCGCTTTCACGACCTTCTGCGCGATCGGGTGGAGACAATCAACAAGGCGTTCGCAAATGCGATCGGCGAAATGGGCTATGGCGCGGAATATCGCGGCGTTTTCCCCATCAAGGTCAACCAACTCCGTGAGGTTGTGGAGGAGATTTTGGATGCTGGTAAACCGTGGCATTTCGGCATCGAGGGCGGCAGCAAGCCCGAGCTTCTCGCGGCACTGGCGATTCACACCGATCCCGAAAGCCTGCTCATCTGCAACGGGTACAAAGATACCAGCTTCATTCGCAGCGCGCTCATCGGTCGCAAGCTGAACAAAAAAGTTATCCTCGTTGTGGAAAAGCTGGAGGAACTCAGCCACGTTCTTCGTGTCTCGAAAGAAATGGGCGTCGAGCCGATGATCGGTCTCCGTGTGCGGTTGCTCTCGAAGGGCGCGGGAAAATGGGCGACGAGTGGCGGCGAGAACGCCAAATTTGGACTTTCTACGGCCGAACTCGTGGAGGCCAGCGATATGCTTCACGCGGCCGGTCTCGCGCATTGTCTGAATCTCGTGCATTTCCACGTCGGATCCCAAGTGCCTGATATCGTCACAATCAAACGCGCCGTTCGCGAGGCCGCCCGTTTTTACGCGAAGCTCTCCAAGATGGGTCATGACCTTGGGTATCTCGATGTCGGTGGCGGTCTCGGAGTCGACTACGACGGCTCACGAACGACCTTCGACAGCTCGATGAACTATTCGCTCGAGGAATACGTTCGCGACATCGTTTACACGGTGAAAGAAGTCTGTGATTCGGAATCCGTCGCGCATCCGACGCTCGTGAGCGAGAGCGGTCGCGCCATCGTCGCTCAACACTCGGTCCTCATTGTAGAAACATTCGGCGCCATCGAGAAAACCGGCCGCACGCCGCTTCCTGTCGCGCAGGAGGGGGAACCCCAACTCGTAACGGACATTTTGGAGATCCACGGCAACCTCTCGCCCCAAGACCGACTCGAAAATCTGCACGATGCTCAGGAAATGCGTGAGCGCGCCCAGTCGATGTTCGATCTCGGACTCCTCGACCTCCGAGCCAAAGCGAAGATTGAAACCGTTTATTGGCAGATCGCCGCCGCGATCGTGGAGCTTTTTCGCGATGCCGAACACATCCCCGAGGACGTTCGCGAAATCGAAATCGCCCTCGGCGACCAATACCTCTGCAACTTCTCGGTTTTCCAATCGCTCCTCGACCATTGGGCGCTCGGACAGCTTTTCCCTGTCATGCCGATCCACCGCCTCAACGAACGCCCCGACCGCAACGCGACCCTGGTGGACATCACGTGCGACTCCGATGGCAAGGTGGCGAAATTCATCGACCTTCAGGACGTGAAGGAAACCCTTCCTCTCCACCGTTGGCACCCCGGCGAGCCCTATTACATCGGGTTCTTCCTCGCCGGCGCCTACCAAGACATCATGGGAGATTTGCACAATCTCTTCGGGCGTGTGAATGAGATGCACATCTATCTCGATGAGGACGAGGACTCGGGTTACTACGTCGAAGAGATCCTCCCCGGCAGCACGATCGGCCAAGTCCTCACACTCACGCAGTGGGACGTCAAGGAATTAGCCCGCCAGATGAAGGCGCAAACCGACGCTGCCATCAAATCCGATCGCCTCAAACCCAACGAGGCCATGCGTCTCCTAGACGATTACGAGAAAAGCCTCACACTCTACACCTACCTGAATTTCGACGACCAGCATAAGGCGCAGAAGTAGTGATATAAATCTGGGCTGGGTCAGGGTGTGCGCTCCCTTGTTGCACACTTGCGACACCAAGCGAAGCCCTAGGATGGGCGCAGCGAGCAAGACAAGGTTGCCCTTGGAATTTTTAAATAGTATTATATTCAATAGAATATACCGCAATTCAACCAAAGGAAGATAGAATACCGAAGTCAAACCCGAAGACTGAGCACAGTGAGTCAAACGCCACAGCTATTTCGCCGCCGCTGATTTGACCAACTTAGTGATGCGGCCCCACTTGTTCCAGTCTTGGATGTAGAGGTCACCTTTGTCGTCAATGGCGCAGCCGTGGGGGGCGGTGAAGACGCCTTCCTTCCAGTTCTGCGGAGGAACGCCGAAATTCGCACGTTGGGCTTCGACGGGATTGTCGCCGAGGATGCTCAGGATTTTGTAGTTTTTGTCCAGAAGCACGGCGCGGCCGGCGAGCTCCGCAACGAGGATGAGATCGCCACGGATCGAGGTGGCGCAAGGGCGGCGCAGTCCCTCGATCGGGATGTCGATGGACTTTCCGTTGAAGTCGATCAGCTGGATGCGAAGGTTCTCGCGGTCGCAGACAACGAGGAGGGGGCTCTCGGGGTTGCGAGCGTCCACCGTGAGGCCGTGGCAGGTGTTGAACTGTCCTGGCTCTTTGCCGCGCGCACCGAATTTGCCGAGGAATTTGCCATC
>CAMBAQ010000171.1 GCA_945863785.1 Chthoniobacter flavus | reverse complement strand
TGCGGCTGCACTCACTGATCGGCGCCTGCTCGCCTCCCAGCCTAGCGCAGTGGCAGAGGTTAACAGCGCAGGCGCCCATCGACTTCTGCGGGCAGCTAATCTCCTCGAAGATGTGCAGAAGTTTGTATTGCTCAGCTCAGGTTTGGTTTATGGCAACCAGCCTTGGGACTTGCCTCGCGTGGATGAAAACTTCGCCGGGGCGATGCGCTGCAACGATGTCAACGCTGTTTACGCCGAGTCGAAACGCTTTGCAGAAGTCATCGCCCACAGTGCCATCAGCGAGACAAAGTTGCCGGTTGTAATCCTGAGGCCTTTTGCTTTCCTTGGACCCTATCAATCTCTTCAACTCCCTTGGGCCGTCACCGACTTCATCCGCGATAGTTTTACTGGAGGTCCCATCCGAATCATGGGCGATGGCTCGACTGTGCGCAGTCTCATGTATGCCAGCGATTATGCCTTCTGGGTTCTGGCCGCACTGGCGAATGGGCGCCCGCGTGAGACTTACAACATCGGCAGTCCGGAGCCCGTTGATCTCTCCACCTTGGCTCAGATGATTACGCAGTCATTTACACCCATTCCAGAGATTCACACTCGTGTAGGCCAGACAGGTCACGAGCGCAACAGGCTTGTGCCTGATATTAGCCGCGCACAACGCGATCTGGGCGTCGAGGTCACTATTCAACTATCCGAGGCAATCCATCGCACGATATCCTGGCACCGCTACATCCGTTCCTTATGAAAACAAAAGTCAGCGATCTTATTGTTCGTTTTTTTGAGCAGAAAGGCGTCAAGCATGCCTTCGGTATTATTGGCTCCGCAAACGCCCATATTTTTGATTCGGTTTTTCACAACTCAGATATCGAGCTTATTTGTAATCACCATGAACAGGCTTGCACGATGGCTGTTCAGACCTACTGGAAAATAACCGGGGTTCCCACTTTTGCCCTCGTCACCGCAGGTGCAGGCTCAAGCAATGCGATTACGGGTGTGCTTTCCGCTTGGGCTGATTCCATCCCATGCATAGTCATTTCTGGTCAGGAAAACTCGCGCTATATCACGCCCGATCATGATTTACGCATGTATGGTATCCAAGGCTATGATAGTCCTTTTGCGGTCAGCAAAATGACCAAGTATACGGCTCGAATCATGGAACCCGAGCGGGTTCTGTATGAATTGGAGAAAGCTTGGCACTTTGCAACCACTGGCCGACCTGGTCCCTGCTGGTTAGATTTTCCCATGATCGTGCAATCAGCCATGGTCGAGGAAGAGGCGCTACCGCATTACATTCCAGACACGGATTTGCTATTCTTGGGCTCACCAAAAATTGAAGGAGAGGCGCTTGCAGAAGCCGTTCATAAGACTTTAGACCTAATACGCTCAGCAAAGCGTCCACTGCTTTGGCTTGGCGTCGGAATTCGTATGGCTGGAGCGGATAAGCAAATTGCTCACCTTTTAGATAATCTCGGTGTGCCTGCGTTGGTAACATGGTCTGCCATTGATTTGCTGCCTTCAAGCCATCCGCTGGTTATGGGAAGTGCTGGAGTTTATGGCCAACGGGCAGCGAATTTGATCCTACAAAGTTGTGATTGTCTTGTTGCTATTGGAACACGCTTAGCAATACTTCAAGTCGGATATGATATTACAGAACTTTCTCGTGCAGCTAAAGATATAACAGTAGTTGATATTGACACCACAGAACTCAAAAAATATCCAGATCGTTTCAATCATCCCATATGCGCCGATGCAGGTGATTTCATTGCAGAAATGCTGGATCAGTTAGAAACGACAACTAGGCCGCCTAAATCTGAATGGATCGAATGGTGCCATAAAGTGAAGCAAAGATTTCCTTGGATAGGTCCAGAACATGACGACAAAGATGGATTTATCAATTCATACCGTTTCATGAATAAGTTGGCCGATGTCATGAAACCCGACCAGATTGTTGTAACTGATATGGGAACGGCCCTTCTCAGTGGACACCAAGCCCTATCAATTAAGCCGCCTCAACGCCTCCTGACATCTCAAGGACTTGGCGAGATGGGATTTGGACTGCCTGGAGCCATCGGTGCATCCATTGCTCGTAACCGAGGCGAGGTTCTCTGCCTTAACTGTGATGGGGGCATGATGATGAACTTACAGGAATTGCAAACAATAGTTCACTATCAGTTGCCAATTAAATTGATAATCTTTAATAACGATGGTTATTTGATGATCAAGCACACTCAGAAAGCCGTGCTCAAAGGCCGTTACGCTGGCACCGATAAAAAAACCGGCGTTTCATGTCCTAACTTTAGTAAGTTAGCACAAGCTTTTGATATTCCTTCCTGCCAAATTCGAACATGGGAGGATTTTGATCGTGAAATGCCTAAAGTGCAGGCTGCCGCTGGACCAGTAATATGCGAAGTATTTATGCACCCCGAACAATTTTTCCACCCCAAGCTTGGGGTTGCTGTGCAAGCTGATGGTACACTCATTTCCCCTCCACTCGAGGACTTGTCCCCGTTTTTGACGCGCTCGGTATTAGCCGAAAATATACAGGTACCGATTCTGCAGAAATCAGAAATGATTAAGCTTTAACGGTCCGTCCATTATCAGTCGCATTAGATTCACAAAGAAAAAGTGAAAGAGAATCGGAGTATATTAAATGAACGATCAGAAGAAATTAGTAAGCTTATTAGTGCCAGCGTATAATGAAGAGGGAAACATCCCAAGTGTAATCGAGCGACTGACTAAGCAGGCGCAAAATCTTGGGCACTTGTATGATTTTGAGTTCCTGGTGATGGACAATTGCAGCACTGATCGAACACGAGAACTTGTTTTAGCTCAGTGTAAAATCGATCCCCGTTGGAAATTTCTGCGCTATTCCCGTAATTTTGGCGCGGAAGCCTCAGTACTTGCAGGTTTTGACCACGTTAAGGGTGATGCGGCAATAATCATATTCTCCGACCTGCAAGACCCGCCTGAAAACATTCCTATCATGCTGGAAAAGTGGCATGCTGGTGCTGAGGTTGTCTATGGTGTAATTAACGAAAGGAATGATTCAAATCCCTTGAAAACAATCGGGGCTAAAATTGCATACTTTCTTATACACAAACTAACGGAATCAAAAATCCCGCCCAATGCTACAGACTTTCGGTTATTGGACAGAAAAGTGGTGGATGCCCTAAAAACATTGCGAGAGCCTGATCGGTATTTTCGTGGGTTGGTTCATTGGGTTGGGTTCAAGCAGGCTTCATTTGTGTATGATCGGCAGAAGAGAGTGGCAGGCAAATCAAACGCAGGTATTTTATATTGCATTAAATTTGCGCTCCATGCAATCACTTGCTTTTCCTCCAAGCCCATGCATTTAAGTATGTTCTTTGGATTGGGTTTAACAATCCTGTCGATTTTTGGGTCTATTGTATATGGGGCTCTCTATTTCATAAAGCCTAGTTTCTTAAGTGCGCCCCCGCCTGGTATTACAACCCTGATTATACTGGCACTTTTTTTGGTGGGCTTGAATTCACTTTTCCTTGGTATTATTGGTGAGTACGTAGGCCGAATTTATCGACAAGGAAAGGCAAGGCCCTTATATATCGTATCTGAAAAGTTTAATTTTTAAGCATAGTGTCTGAGGTATCAGATGAAATGAAAGCCTTTTGCAGCGACGCTTTACAGTTTAAGGGGTCAGAAGGGAATGGCGCTAAGTTAAGACACTTTTGGGACGGTTTTGGAGTTGGATTTTGTACGGGTTCCGGGAGCGGATTTGAGAAGGATTTCTTGGCTAATGGAACGCATTTCTTTGAGGATGGATTCGAGCTTCTTGTTGGTAGCGATAGCCTCTTTCAAAAGGTCGTAAAAAGGGTCGGTCCCACACATTCACATATTTATCGCAGAAAACTCGTAAGAGATGGTTGGATTCACTTGATGTGAATTCCCGCCATGTTTGTAAGGGACATTTAGAGCGGTGGAAGGGGTTTGATACCATCTCTTCAAGATAAACCGACTGCTAACTTTTCGCAGTAGCGTTTGCTTGAGACTGTAGCCATGGGCGACCAATAAGCGAGAGGACCGCTTGAGCGTCATCCCAAAAGCGTTTCAGTCCAGGGTGTAGGGCTTTTCTTAGATTCTCTATCGATTCAAAGAGCCCATTGGCGAAGCCTTCCGTGTCTTTGAGGACATCCCAGAGTTGCTCACAGGGATTGAGCTTTGGACTGTATGGTGGAAGCGGCACTATATGGACGCCTTCAGGTAAACGTTCGTCACCCTCTCTAAGATGGAAGCCTGCTTGGTCGGCAATCACAACATGATGAGCATCCGGATCGCTTGAGCGAATGTGTTCAAGGAAGAGTTGATTGCA
>CAMBAQ010000170.1 GCA_945863785.1 Chthoniobacter flavus | reverse complement strand
ACCACCTTGTCCTCTATCGAAATCGCATGAATGCCAGGCATCCCACCCTGTCGAAGAAAACGCCCCCATGCTTCATCCCCATCCAGCATGCCTGAAAACTCCAAAAACTCCGGATACACCAGCGGATGAACGGGTATTTCAATATGCCGCCCGCTCAAGCGGGTGGAAAGTTCCGTGGAAAATACCCTCGCATTAGAACCCGTGAGGTAAACATCCACATCCCCGCGATTGAAAAGCGATGCCACTCCCCTCTCCCAGTCCTCGATATCCTGAACCTCATCCACCATCAAAACGAACGGTCCGGACTTTCCTTCAATCTCAGCTATCACAAACTCATATAGATCCTTACCCGTTCGAATGTGGTCCCACTCCATCGATTCCTTATCGATTTCCAAGACCACCGCAGAAGGAAATTTTGCGCGCAAAGTCTTGCCATGAAACTTTAATAGCGTGCTCTTCCCCACGCGACGCATTCCCGTCAAAACCTTGATCAGAGGTTTCAAGGCGTAAAGCTCCAACTTTTTCGAGTATTTGTTTCGACTATGCACGAAATATATTTATTATTTTATTTTTTCTTCGACTGTAATCTATGATTTCACCAGCCAACAGCCACTCGTTACTTCCCGTGCCCCATCTTGTAGCAGGGCATGATCACACTGACCAAGGGGTGATTAGCTTCTTCAATCACAGCTTCTAAAAAATTACTAGTTGTTCGTGCTTATTTTAATACAAAAAGCCAAACAGCCACAACGGCACTCGAGCGCCAGATCCAATGGGCAACTCATCCAAAGCAAGATAAGCTTTTTCTTTGCCAACAATCTGTTCCTGTCCCTTGTTTTTGCCACCCACCTCGATGGTCATTTTACCATCCACCAAAAAATCGGCTCTTCCACCGGATGCAAGAGAATGCCTTGCAGAAACCATTCTACAAAAGAATGTCTCCCTGAGTGATCCCAAATCAGGCTCGCCGCTGGCTGCAAGCGCAAAGGCGATATTGGGATCGCCAAGATAAATCCGATCCGGCTTCTCCATCGACCTCAATGCCTTTCCAGGCTTTGAAATCGCCATCACAAGCCCCCCTTCCTGCAAGCATTGCAGGTAATCCTTGAGCGTCCGATCATCGGCGATGCCCAGCAGCCCCCGCAATTTGATGAGATCCGGCGTGTATGGCACATTCGCAGCCAGAGCCGACAAAAGCCTCTTGATGCGCGCGACGCTGTTGCCAGTCATCGCTGGGTAGATTGCCGGAAGATCACTTTCGATGACCGCGTGGATACTCTGCTCGAGCGCGATTAAAAATGATTTTTGATCTCGGAATTGGAGAAAGAATGGGTAGAAACCCTGCGCAAGATAGTCCCTAAACTCGGCGAGGACATGCAACTTGCTTTTTCGCAATTCCTCCACTATGCGCGGTGCCTCCAACTCATGGTTTGTGAGAATTTGCTCCAGTGCCAATGGAGTGAACTGCACCCCATGCTGAATCGCCAAGTATTCCCGGAAAGAAAGCCCCTCCAAACGCTGCACCAAGACCCTGCGGCTCAGATCATGGCTTCCTTTATGGAGTTGTAGCATGGAACTTCCCGAGGCCACCACCCTGAGGCTTGGCAAGGTATCGAGAATGCTCTTCAGATCGCGTGACCAAGTGGGGCTTTTATGAACCTCATCCAAACAAAGCAGTTCCCCACCCCCATTCGCAAAATCTGTTGCAATCTCATAGACAGGCTTTTGAGCTACGACAAAATGATCCACAGGCAAATATAGACACCTCGCTGAAGTGAGGTAGTCCGGGTATCGATCCACCAGATGCTGGACCAAGCAAGTTGTTTTACCAACTCCTCGCTGCCCTGTCAAAAGAGTGCAACGGGATGAAAATGGGTCTTGGCCCATCAAATATCGGCGAAAGGGCCGATGATTCTGCCTCACCATCTGCCGGCTCAGCTCAAAGATTTGGGAAATCATTTTAGATTGGAATGAAATCCAATTTTACCGCAATAAAAATGGGATGCAATCCATTTTTATCTATTCATCTGAACACTCGCCACCCGCCACTCGTTACCGCCCCTGTTACTGCCCCATCTTATAGCAGGGCATGATCACGCTGACTAATGGCTTTTTCGTCTCTTCAATCACAAAGTTTATAGAAATTCAGGTGATTATTGATGGCTTGCCTGCGTCGTAAGGTGAGTTGAGCAACCAATCTGCAATAGGCATACGCCGAACCATGCCCGACATCCCATGCCAACTCTCCTTCTGCACACCCCGATCCGAATCAGTGAGGAGTAACAAGTCCCCGCAACCCAACTCCCTCGATGCTTTCAAAAGACCGCGTATTTCCCGCTCTTCCGTTTTTGGGCTTTTGGCATCCACACACACTTGAATGAGCTGTTCCACTCGGCGGTTTTGAAAGATGACAAAATCTACCTCCGCCTTCTGCGGGTCTTGCCAGTAAAAAACACGCGCGCCACCGGCGAGTTGATCTCTGAACAGACGGATTGCCACCAGGTTTTCCATCAAGCGCCCTCGATTTTCTGAGGATTGGAACCCAGTCGAATGGATCAGCCCATTGTCAATCGCATAAGCTTTCTTTAGAGAAGCGCTTTGCTCGCGTGGCTTAAAGGAAAAAGCCGGTATCGTAAAGACCAAAAAGGCCTCTTCCAAATACCCGATGTATTTTTTTAGCGTATGCACGCTGCGGCACCCCGTGGCCTGCGCCAACCTGCGAAAAGAATAGGCGCCGCCGGGTTGCGATAACAGGCAAAGCGCCAGTGCATCCAACGCCTGCGGAGCCCGCAAGCGATTCCTCACAACGATATCCTTGTGGATCACCGCCGATGTGAGGGTTTTTAAATACTCCCGCCCATCGATCCGCTTAGTCACCACCTCGGGGAAACCACCCGACTCTGCATACGAACGACACGCCTCCCCTTTCTCGATCTCCGTCAGCCCATCTCCGCCACTGTGCCCCTCGGCATCCAAATATTCCCTGAACGAGAAGGTGAGCATCGGTATGCTGAAATGCCGGCCTGTCAGATGCGTGGCGAGTTCTGAACTCAAGAGGTGCGCGTTGCTCCCCGTAAGGATCAGTCGCCTCCCCTGCCGGTGCAACCGGTTCACCCAAAGTTCCCAGTCCGGCACATTTTGAATCTCATCAAAAAGAAGAACCGAAGGCTCGCCATACACTGCATCCAAAGCCGCCAACAGCGCCGAGGGATCTGATAACCGAACCAACCGTTCGTCATCGAAATTTACATATCCGCTTGCTCCTACCTCATTGGCAGCAAGATGTGCCGCAAAAACCGATTTGCCAGCTCGACGCGGCCCCACCACAACCCTCGCCAGATTCTCAACCCCGGAAGGCATCACCACATCGCGCTTCACATAAGATCGATCCAGCAAAGTCTGCCACTCCCGCTTTTGGTCGATTACGACATCTCGAAATGAACTCATTTCCCAATATTAAAACACCACAATGCACATTTTTCAATAAAATTGTGCATTATGAGAGCATTGATAGCACTTCGATGGTCCCAATACTTTGGCCGAAACACCGAGCAGGCGAGATATTCACCCTGCGCAAGTCCGATGGCCGTGTTGCGGGCTGCGCGGACGGGGAGGTCGGAATGGGTCATGGTTTTATTGCGGATTGAGACCGATCAAACGCGATCAGAATTTGCCGGCGAGGACTTTGACGAGCGGAAGGGCTTTGCCAAAGAATTTATACCAGCCGGCGATCTGACCGACGCGGGATTTTTCGAAGTGGGCAGTCGGTGAGGCGAGGTCGATGCTGGACTCGAGGCCGCTCAGGCGTGAGGGGCCGTTTTCGAGATGGGGGGCAATGCGGTCGCGGAGGTAGCCGCTGGCGAGCTTGCGCAGACTGGTCTCGGCGGTGAAATGCTCTTTGCGGATGCCGGCCAGGTAGACTTGGTTCACAGCGCCGAGCGAGCGGAGCCAGCGCAGGCCTTCGCTCGCTGAACCGCGACTGAGTTGCAGGCGGGCTTGCACGTCGTCGAGCGAGAGGGGGTCCTGCGTGCTGAAAAGGAGGCCGTAAATTTCACCGATGGAACGGGGCAGCGACAGCGCTCCGAAGACGTGAATAAAAAGCGCGACGGACTCGAGCTGAAAAGCGGTGAGCGGCGGTGGCGGCGATAGCTCGAGATTCGCTTCCCGTGAGGCTTGCGGGGCTTTTGGCTTTTTTTCAGACAAGCTGCCGCCTTTGGTAAAAGCGGTTTTTTTTACCGGTGGCATGGTAAGAATATTGTTTTCCACGATCCTCTGTTAGGGGGGACGAGGGAGACGATATGCGATTTTTAGAAATGTTCAATACATTTTGAATATTTTATTTTGCCT
>CAMBAQ010000169.1 GCA_945863785.1 Chthoniobacter flavus | reverse complement strand
ATCCGCCTCGCCGGTTTTGACTCGCGACATCGTCGCAAAGACCTTTGATCTCAAGTTGGCCATGGTTGCGCGAAAGGCCATAGGAGCTCCCTCACCAGATAATGTCGCCCGCGAAATCCAACGCTGGTCCGAACATTTATCTTAATTCTGCCTGATGAAAGTTGATCAATTTTTTGCGTTCCGGAATCGGGGCGACGAGTCCAAGCCTTTCCTATCCCATCTCGAGGACCTTCGCTTCACGATCGTCAAGATAGCCATTGCCTTGATCTTGGCCATGGTTGCCTGCTTTCTTTTTCGCAATGAACTCGCCGCCATAGTTCAGCGCCCCCTCATCGCCGTCGACCCCCAGCGTGCCGCCAACCTTCAGTCCCTCGGGGTAGCGGACTCCTTTACCATCTCACTGGAACTCTCTTTTTACGGCGGCTTGGTTTTGAGCTTTCCGTTTCTTGTCTTCTTCCTAGCCGAATTTATCCTTCCCGCACTTTCTCGTAAGGAGAAGGCCATGCTCTTCCCTGCTTCCCTTTTGGGGGCGGGGCTCTTTTTGTCAGGGGCCGCATTCTGCTACTGCGTTGTCCTTCCGCAGACACTCGAGTTTTTCTTTAAAGATGCCCAGTCGATGAATTGGCAGCCGACCTGGACTGTTCGCGAATATTACTCGTTCACAACTCAGTTTGTGATTTCGTTCGGACTGGCTTTTGAATTGCCGCTGGTTGTTTTGCTTTTGGTGAAACTCGATATCGTGGATTACAACCTGCTTAAAAAGACGCGCACATTCGCTGTCGTCATTATATTTATTCTGGCAGCGGTCATTACTCCCACCTCAGATATTATGACCCTCCTTCTGATGGGCGGTCCTATGTATTTTTTATATGAGATATGCATAGGTATTGCCTGGCTCATGCAAGACCGATCACTGGACAAGAAAACCGATAGCACGTCGATATAGTCTAGGAGTATTGGACTACTGCAATCAAATGCCCCGCATTTGCATGATGCGGGCGGTATATTTCGCGAGCATATCGCACTCGAGGTTCACCAAGTCACCCTGCTTCAAATATCCCAGATTGGTATGCGATGCCGTGTGCGGAATGATCCATACGGCAAAGGAATCGTCCGTCACCTCGGCGATGGTCAAGCTCACTCCATTGATGGCCACGGAACCCTTGAATGCAACGTAAGCAGCAAAATCCGGAGGCACCTTGAAATCGATCCGGAGGTCGGAACCTTGCTTCAAAAGTGCAGCTACGGGTATCGCCGCGTCCACATGCCCTTGAACAAAGTGCCCCCCGATTCGGCCATCGGCTAGCAAAGAGCGCTCCAGATTGACTTTCTTGCCTGGAGCTAAATCCTTCAGGTTCGTGCGCTGGAGCGTTTCCTCCAGAAGATCAAACGCCATGACCCCTTCCCTGATTGAGATCGCCGTGAGGCAGCAGCCATTCACGGCAATACTGTCACCGATCATCACTCCACTTGAAATGGTAGGGGCTTGGATCACCAAGCGGGCGGACCCCGCCGAACACTGCAATTCCTCACAAATTCCAATTTCCTCAACGAGTCCGGTAAACATAGGGACGACTATTCACCGCCGTGCGGCGGAACATCAACCGGAAAGTGAGCTTGGCAAAGCGGGGTGAGTTGATAGCTTCGCCGCATGTTCACAAAGGCACTCGGAGAAGCTCGATGGATATTTGCCATATTGATAGCCGGATGGATGATTTCGATCCCCTTCCTGCCCGTGCTGGGAGTCCTCTTTGCGGGGCTTATTTTATTCACTTTCTACTTTTTCCGTGACCCCGAGCGTGTGCCGCCAGAGGGGGAAAATATCGCCGTTTCTCCTGCCGATGGGGTCGTCACGACGATCGATGAAATCGATGAGGACGAGTTCTTTAAAAAACGTGTCCGACGCATTGGCATCTTTCTTTCCGTGCTCGATGTCCACGTGAATCGCGCCCCACTCGCCGGCGAAGTAACCCACTCGATACCAAAGCCGGGTGGATTTTTTGATGCAAGAGATCCCCGTTGTTCCATCTTGAATCAAAGCCGCTCTTGGGTGTTTTCTGGCCCAGTAGCCATGGTCATGGTCAAACAGATCACCGGCGCCATCGCTCGCCGCATCTGTCCGTGGGCTGTCGTGGGCGACAAACTCCAGCGTGGAGATCGCTTTGGCATGATTCGTTTTGGATCTCGAACCGAGATGTATTTTTCACTCGATGCTGAAGTATTGGTCAAGGTCGGTGACCGTGTGGCTGGGGGCGAGACCCCTGTGGTGAAGTTCCCTATCAACCCATGACACCCTCAAACGAGCCCAAAATCTACCTCCTGCCGAACCTCATGACGGCGGGCAATCTGTTCTGCGGCTTTGCGGCAACCCTGCGGATCATCGACGCGGCCATACTGATCGCAAAAGGCCAACCCGCCGGCACACTTTACCACGAATCGATCGCCTTCATTCTGGGTGCATGCGTATTTGACCTTTTGGATGGTCGCCTTGCTCGTTTGGGAGGTCACGAGAGCCCGTTTGGGAGGGAATTTGACTCACTGGCCGACATCATCTCCTTCGGCATCGCCCCGGCCTTGCTCGTTTATCAGATCGTCTTGCGGGATTTTTTGAGAACCGGCTGGCTGATCGCTTTTTTCTTTCTTCTCTGCGGCGGATTGCGCCTCGCGCGATTCAACTGCGTGGCGGCTAGCGGGGGGGATAAGCCCGAGAAGGACTTTTGTGGTTTCCCCATCCCAGCCGCTGCGGGACTGATCGCCTCACTAACCCTTTTCATGCTCTGGCTTCAAGAAGATGCTAGAACGATAGGGCCCTGGAAATTCAGCCTTCCTGTCCTCCTTATTTTTCTGTCCTTCATGATGTTCAGTAAGGTCAAATACCCCAGCTTCAAGAGTGTGAATTGGCGCACCCAGCGGTCGATCTCCGCGTTCCTGCTCTTGATCCTCATTCTCGCGTTCACCGCGATGAACTACCAATGGATGCCAGCGGTTCTTTTTGTGGCGTTTTTGCTATATGGTTTTGTGCGTCCATTCATCTCCAAAGCTATTCGCAAAGAGATTGAAGAGGACTCCGGCGAAGACTCGGATACCGACGAAATCGTCAACAAATAGCGACCGAAAGGTCAAAAAAACCTCTTCAGTCGCGGGCACCCATCCGCTCAACCAGTTCAAATTCCTGCCTCAGCTTGGCGATGTGATTCGCGGGCAGGTATCCTCGCCACTGACTCCCTGGATAAATGACGCTACCGCGACCAACAAGCGATCCTGGGCTCAGAACGCTATTGCATCCGATCTCCGCGTGATCCCCAACCAAGGCGCCAAATTTGCGAAGCCCCGTGGAAACTGGCCCCTCCGGCGTTGGAATCGTGACCACTCCGCGATCCAGACGAACATTGGAAAGAATGACACCCGCTCCCAAGTGCGCTCCATGCCCCAAAATGGAATCGCCCACATAATTAAAATGCGGGATTTGGGCATTATCTAAAATGAGGCAATTTTTGAATTCGGACGAATTCCCGGCGACAACCCCATCGCCGATGATGACATTTTCTCGGATGTAGCAGCCATTGCGAATCTCGCAGTTCTCACCGATCCAAGCTGGCCCTTTGATCATCGCCCCCTGCTCGATGACGGTATTCTTTCCAACGAATACCGCCCCACTGACGAAAGGCTTGCCGATCAGTCGTCCATGGAGACCTGGCTTAAGCCGAAACTGGAGATAGCTGGAAATCTTCGAGAGCACATCCCACGGATGCTCGATATTTTCAAATAAATTGCGGTGCTCGCAGTGACTGAGGTCAAAAAATTCTTCAACGGAAAACATAATATTAATGGTTTATTGCTGCAGGCGCGGCGGGCGAGAGTTTTTGCCCCTCTTTGGTATCCTTGACGATCCAGCCCAACGCGAGGATTTCGTCGCGCAGAGTATCACTGAGCTTCCACTCCTTCGCCGCCCGAGCTTCTGCCCGGCGACCTAAAATCTGATGAACCAGTTCAGGGACTGGTTCGAGATCGGGGCCAAAGACCAGCACAGAATTAACTCCCTCGAGCCATCTCAGAAGATACGCTGCCTCATTGGGCGTGAGATTGCCCGCATCCATACGGCGATTCGTATCGCGAATCATTTCAAAAACCGCCCCCAACGCGGCGGAGATATTGAGATCATCATCGAGAGCCAAATCAAAAGCCTCTGCGCCCGCAACTGCAACTTCCCCAGAAGCGCCAATAGCCAATGAGCCCAAGCGAACCGTCCATTCATCAAGACGCTGCAAGGCACTGCGAGCGGCGGACAGGCCCTCAAATGTGAAATTGAGCGGCTCACGGTATTTCACGGAGATGAGCGCATAGCGGACCTCTCG
>CAMBAQ010000168.1 GCA_945863785.1 Chthoniobacter flavus | reverse complement strand
GCCGCGCGAACAGCCGCAACGACCCGATCTTGGTCAGATTCGCTTAAAAACGGATTGAGCGGCAGACTGATCACTTCGAGCGCTGCGGACTCGGATACTGGGAAGTCGCCATATCGGTATCCGAGCGGAGCAAAGACGGGTTGCTCGTGCAGGCATTTCGGATAATAGACCGCCGAGGGGATCCCCTTCGCCTTGAGCTTTTCCGCAAAGGCATCCCGATTCGGCACGCGAAGCGTGTATTGAGCGTAAACGTGCGTGTTGCCATCCCGGATTTCCGGCGTGGCACAAACATCCCTCAATAATTCGGTGTAGCGGGCCCCGATGCGATCGCGAGCGAGGACTTCCTCGTCGTAGCCGGGCCATTTTCCGAGAATCACGGCGGCCTGTATCGTGTCGAAGCGGCCATTCATACCGACGAGATCATGGAAGTGGCGATTGATGCCGCCATGGGTGCGGATTGCCTTCATACGAATGGCGAGGTTGTCGTCACTCGTAAAAAGCGCGCCCCCGTCGCCGTAGCACCCAAGCGGCTTGGCGGGATAAAAACTCGTGCTGGCAATCGTCGTTACACCGCAACTTCTGCGTCCATGCTGCGTCGCACCGAAACTCTGCGCGGCATCCTCAATCACAGGCAGGTTGTATTTTTTCGCAATGACATTGATGGCGTCATAATCCGGCATCTGGCCGAAAAGACTCACCGGCATGAGCGCCTTGGTGGAAGGCGTGATCGCTGCCTCGATTTGGTCCACGGCGATATTGAAATCCAGCGGATCGATATCCACAAAGACCGGTTTCGCCCCAACGAGCGCGATGGCTTCGGCGGTGCTGATCCAGGTGAATGGCACGGTGATCACCTCATCGCCCGGACCGATCTCCAGCGCCCGAAGAGCGATCTCAAGGCTGTCGGTGCCGCTCGCCACAGTGATGGCGTGTTTGCATCCAACATAAGCTCCCAAAGACGCCTCCAACTCCGCCACCTCGGGACCATGAATAAATTGACCGTGATCCAGCACTCGGTGGATGCGCTCGTCTATCGCTGACTTGTATTTCTGGTATTGAGATTTGAGGTCGATGAAGTCCATGGGTGAATCGTTGGCGCCACGCATTGAGTGAGGCTATTTCGGTTTCGGCGACTTTCGCAGAATACCCGGCAGCCATGTCCAGACGATTTGTGTGGAAACAGCATAATTCCACACCGCACCGACCAACGCCCCCGCCGCTCCGGCGAACCACCACGGGATACGGTTTTCGAAAAGGTATTCTGAGGCTTGCACATTCACAATCGCCCCCAAACCACAAATCGCGATGTAGGCCAGAAGCCCCGGCAGCAGCATCGCACCCTTGAGGCGCTGTTGACGAAAGGTGACCGAGTTGTTCACCAAAAAATTGGAAACCATCGCGACCAGCGTGGCCGTGAGTTGCGCTGTCACAAAGGCGATTCCGACATAACGAAAAAGAATTCCCAGTGTCGCCAGATGCAGGAACAAGCCGCTTAGTCCCGCCAATACATAAACAACAAAACTCACCGGGACAAAGCGGCCGAAAATTTTGTCCGCAAGCAGATAGAGGTATTCAAATCCCACAACGATATCGAGCTTGCTCTCGCCGTGTTGTCGCGTGCGAAACTCGTAGGAGAATTCCCGGGTTTTAAGCGGTCGCCCCGCAGAAAGAACCATGTCCAAAAGAATCTTGAATCCCTTACCGGTCATTTGACGCACAGTCTGCTCAAACACGTCTCGCCTAATGGCGAAAAAACCACTCATCGGGTCGGAGAGTTCGGTTTTGCGCGCCAGCGAACCCAGATTTGTCGCAAAGCGGCTGATAAAAACGCGGGCCTTCGACCAATTTCCCACACCACCGCCCTCACCGGCATAGCGGGTTCCGACGGCCAACTCGAGATCAGGATCCTCCTCAAAAGCCGTCAACATTTTCGGCAAAATAGTTTCATCGTGCTGGAGGTCACAATCCATCACCGCAAAAACATCCGCCGCACTCGAAGCCATCCCCTCCAAACACGCCGAAGCCAAACCTCGCCGACCAATCCGACGAATAAAACGCACATTCGACTTCGTCTGCGCCAGGTTCATCAGCACCTCAAGCGAACCATCACGGGAGTCATCATCAACAAAGACCGCCTCCCATTTGCGATCAACCAGAAGGGCTTCCAACCGCTCGACCACGATCGGTATATTCTCCCGCTCGTTGTAGGCAGGGATGATGATTGAGAACGTCTGGGGTGCATCCATGTCGATCATTTGTACGAAGGCGTCAAAGGATCCGGCACAGGTAGGCCTTGCAGGGCCGCCATGTCCGCGTCGACCATGATTTTAACCAACTCGGGAAAACGGACTTTCGGTTCCCAATCGAGTTGTTTTTTGGCTTTGGCCGGGTCGCCGATGAGGAGGTCAACTTCGGCGGGGCGCTCGTAGCGAGCGTCGTATTTGACGTGGTCTTTCCAGTCGAGGTCCACACGAGCGAAGGCGTGTTCGACAAACTCCTGCACGGTGTGAGTCTCGTTTGTTGCGACCACGTAGTCGTCTGGGGTTTCCTGTTGCAGCATGAGCCACATAGCTTCGACGTATTCCGGCGCGTAACCCCAATCCCTCTTGGCATCCATATTTCCGAGGAACAATTCTTTTTGGCGTCCGAGCTTGATGGCAGCAACAGCGCGGGAGATTTTGCGGGTGACAAACGTTTCGCCCCGACGCGGGCTTTCATGGTTGAAGAGGATGCCGTTGCTTGCGTGCATGCCGTAGCTTTCGCGGTAATTTACCGTCACCCAATAAGCATACATCTTCGCTGCACCATAAGGCCTGCGTGGCCAAAAGGGCGTGGTCTCGGTCTGCGGCACCGCTTGCACCTTGCCGAACATTTCGCTGCTTGAGGCCTGATAAAACCGCGCATCCACCCCAGCCTCACGCATGGCCTCAAGAATACGAATCGCGCCAAGGCCGGTGACGTCGCCCGTGTATTCAGGGATATCAAAACTCACTCTCACATGGCTCTGGGCCCCCAAGTGATAAACCTCATCGGGCTTCAGGTTGTAGATCAACTTGACCAGATTGACGGAGTCCGCCAAGTCGCCATAGTGCAAAAACAGATGCGGATCGGAGTAAATATGCTCGATGCGCGATGTGTTGAATGTACTCGCGCGGCGAATGATGCCGTGTACTTCGTAACCTTTTGTAAGAAGCAAATCGGCCAGATAACTTCCGTCTTGTCCGGTGATGCCGGTAATGAGGGCTTTTTTCATTTTTAGAGTGGGACTACTTGTTGTTGTTATTTTTTGATTGGCCGAAAAGCATGCTCACGACCTTCATCGGTTTAAACTTTAAAAAACTTTGGCGAGATTGGATTTAACGACCTCCGCGGTTTTCGCGAGATCGCTCTCGGAGTGGGCAGTGCAAAGAAATCCGGCCTCGAACTGGGATGGTGCAAAATAAACGCCCTGCTCAAGACAACCGTGGAAGAACTTTCCGAAGCGCACTCTGTCACTGCTCATGGCCTCTTGCAGATTCCGCACCGGACCCTCGCAGAAGTAGAGACAAAACATCGAACCGATGCGCTTGAAGGTGCATGGGAGGCCCCGAATCGCCTCTCGCACAGCAACCTCAAAAGCGGCGCCGGTTTTTTCCAAATGCGCCCAACCATCGATACGCTCCATTTCGCGGAGTTGGGCAAGCCCCGCCGCCATAGCGATCGGGTTGCCAGAAAGCGTGCCTGCCTGATAGACGGGTCCATCAGGCGAAAGTTGGTCCATGATTTCCGCGCGCCCGCCGAAGGCTCCCACCGGCAATCCTCCGCCAATCACTTTACCCATCGCGGTGAGATCGGGCGTGATTTGGTAAACCTCCTGCGCCCCACCGCGTGCGAGGCGAAATCCGGTCATCACTTCATCGAAAATCAAAACTGTTCCCATCTCGGTACAGAGCGCTCGCAATGTCTCCAAAAATCCAGGCTCAGGCAGATACAATCCCGCATTCGCTGGCACAGGCTCCAGAATTAAAGCCGCGATCTCGCCGGGGTTCGCTTCGAAGGCGGCACGCACCGCATCGGCGTCATTATACGGCACGGTGATCGTGAGTCGGGCCAACTCCGCAGGCACACCAGCGCTATCCGGGTGGCCATGGGTGAGCGCGCCGCTGCCAGCTTTCACTAAAAGCGAATCCACATGCCCGTGGTAGCACCCTTCAAATTTGAGAATCTTCGAGCGTCCAGTGAAACCTCGTGCCAACCGGATACAGGACATCGTTGCCTCGGTGCCGCTATTGACCATACGCACTTTTTCGACCGAGGGAACGAGTCGGCAGATGGTCTCTGCCATTTCGACCTCGAGCGGATTCGGCGTTCCGAAGCTGAGCCCGCGCAGGGC
>CAMBAQ010000167.1 GCA_945863785.1 Chthoniobacter flavus | reverse complement strand
CTGTTGCTCCCCGCGCTTATGGTTGCGTTAGCGTTTGTTTCCAACGCCCATTCGGCCTTGGATTTTGAAGTGACTCCGGAGAACCGGGCGAATTGGCTGAACGAGGATAAATTTGGCATGTTTATCCATTGGGGTCTCTATGCCGAGCCGGCTCGAGGCGAATGGGTCATGTGCAACGAGAAGATCCCCGTCGAGAAATACAAGTTGCTCGCGACAAAATTCAATCCGGTCAAATTTGATGCCAAGGAGTGGGTCCGCATCGCCAAGGAGGCTGGGATGAAATACATCGTCATCACCAGCAAACATCACGATGGCTTTGCCCTCTTTGATTCACAAGCGAGCGACTACAACCTCGTGAAGGCGTCCCCATTTCAGCGTGATGCGATTCAAGAACTCAAGGACGCCTGCTACGAAGCCGGCATCAAGCTGGGGCTCTATTACTCGGAAGCGAAGGATTGGTATCACAAGGGCGGCGAGCCATTGTATAACTGGACAGAGCCCTGCACGCCCGAGGATCGCCAACACTACCTGGACAGCGTCGCTTTCCCGCAGGTGAAGGAAATCGCCAGCAAATACCGACCCGCCCTCATTTGGTTTGATACACCTCAAATGATGACGCCCGAAATTGCCCGGAAGTTTTCCGATACGGTCCGATCGGTGAGCCCGGATACCTTGATCAATAGTCGGCTCTTGCGCTCGGGCGCTTCCATTGTGGGTTTGTCGCGTGAACAAAGGGACGAGCTTCGCGCTGCCGGCATCGATTACCTCTCATTCCGAGACCGAGAAATCCCAGAAGCCAGTCCATGGCCCTACTGGGAAACCTGTATGACTCTCAATGACAGCTGGGGATACACCGAGACCGATCACAACTGGAAAACACCCCAGCGCGTTGTCCAGCAACTGCTCGAAGTCGTGAGCAAGGGCGGAACATTTTTGCTGAATGTGGGCCCAACAGCCGAAGGAGAAATTCCTGCCCCCTCCGTGGAAACCCTCAAAAAAACCGGCGAGTGGTTGCAAGTGAACGGCGAAGCCGTTTATGGCGCTCAGCCCACCAAGTTCAAAACCACCGGCACCCCTTCCAAAGAGTTTTTAGCGAAGAAAGCGGAGATGGAAAAGAAAGCCGCCGAGACGGGAAGCGTGGGCGGGCATTTGAGATTGGAACTCGATTACGAATGGATCGCGACAGGGAAGGGAAACAAAATTTTCATCACCCTATTTGCCTGGCCCAGTGAGGTATTCCAACTCGAAAACTTCGATTCCAAAATCAAAGAATGTTACCTCCTGTCAGCCCCTAAAAATAAACTTCAGGCGACTGTGGAAAATCAAAAACTCAGTGTGAAACTTTCCGCCCGCCCCGCCGGCGACATGCCGAAGGTGCTTTGTCTGGTGCTTGATAAGTGAAATTTCTGAAAAAGCAAAACAACCTTTAGCAGAAAATTTTTCTAACGAATGTTAGAAGTGGTTGCGGGGAGAGGATTTGAACCTCTGACCTTCAGGTTATGAGCCTGACGAGCTACCGGGCTGCTCCACCCCGCGATTAGGATTCCAAGGTAACTCCGATATTCTCAGGCGCAATATCTTTTTTATTTTATTTTGGAGGATGGCAGGGCGCCCCATCAAAAAGTCCGAGAGATCAATTCGAGAAATCGATCGGAGCGGGCGGCGGCACACTGAGGGCGGGAGTTTCCAGAGGCTGAGAGGGAGCGTTGACGGGCTCCGCACGACGGACCTCGATTTCATTGGAGGGGGTGGCGGGTGAGTCTGCGGGTGGTGCCGGAGTATCGAGAGGAATGGCTTTGGCAACAGGGATGTTGGCATCGTTGTCGCTTTCGGCTCCCGGACGCACGGATTGATACACGTCATTGAATCCAACAAGCGCTGAGGAAGTCATTGCGACGGGGCGGATTTTTGTGAGATCGACGGCGGTCGCCGCCCGAGGCCAATCTTCCTGATTGAATTCCTTTGAGTCATTTCTCACTCCGCCACCATGGATGTCGCAAACGACCGTGGGCGCCTGCTCGTCAGTTGCCCATTCTTTGTAAGTGGCAGCGGGAGTACTAGGGGCGCTAGATTGAGGGGCACCAGCGCCTGCTGAGGGAGGTTCAGGCTGGGCACAGCGAGGCGAGACAAGCAGTCCAGAGGATCGACAAACTTCGATAGGCTTGAGCACCGATGGATTTTCGATGGATTTTGGAGTAAAATCTTTCGCTGCCACATTCATGATCTTCGACCAGATGGGGAGGGCGAGATCTTTGCCGAAAGCGCCGCGGTAAATTTTGGTTGGCTTGTCAAACCCGACCCACACGCCACATGTCACAGCCTGACTGTAGCCAATAAAATAGGTGTCCGTAAATCCGTAGGCGGTTCCGGATTTTCCCGCGACGGGGAAATTGCCAAGCCCGAATTGCTTGATTGCAAGGGAACCCATTCCCCGCTCCATGTAGTCACTGAGGCAGGAGTGAACTTGGTAGGCAGCGGCGGGAGACATGACTTGGTAGCGCTTGCGGGGCGCATTGAAAATGGTCTTTGAGTTGCAGTCCTGCACGGACTGGATGATGTAAAGATCAGCTGGGCGTTGACCGAGGTTCGCGAAAACGGTATAGCCGAGAACAAGCTCATCAAGGGTCACCTCGCTGCTTCCGAGAAAGGCATTGGCGTAATCGCGTATCGGGGAGGATATGCCTGCGGCGGCAGCGATGGTTTTGACAGGCTGGATTCCTGTCTTCATTCCGAGGCGGACAGTAGCGGCATTCTTACCCTTAACGAGGGCCTCCCTAGCGGGGATGGGGCCTTCGTATTCGTTGTCGGCTGTTTCGACACCCCACTCACCGAGAATGCCAGTTTCACCCCCGACCATGACGTAACGATTATCGATACAGGCGTCTTGGACTATTTCACCAGGGAAGGTTCCTGACTGAAATGCGGCGGCATAAACAAAAGGGGTGAAGGCCGTACCAGCCGCGCGTTTGCCCTGAATGGCCCGATTGTATTCGCTGTGAACAAAGTCCCGTCCCCCAGTGAGAGCAAGGATGCCACCGGCTGTATTTTCGACAACAAGCGCGGCACCTTGGAGGTATTTGGGCTCGGGCATTTTGGCCCCCATGTTGCCTCTGTTGATGGCTTCTTCGGTCTTCTTTGTGGCTTCGCGGTATTGAGCAAAGGTGGGGTGCTTGTATCCGGGTTGGTTCTCTATGGTAAGAATAAATTCCTGCGTGGCGGAATCCGCTGCGCGCTGGAGATCGGCGTCGAGGGTGGTGAAGATTTTGTAACCTCCATTCATGGCGCGCTCGAAGCCCAAGGCCTTAATCGCTTGCTGGCGAATCAGCTCAATCGCGTAGCTGACTTTGAATGGGTTCGTACGCTTGACCACCCCATTGGGAGCTTGGGTTTCCTCCTCGAATTCCCTGCGAGTAATGAATCCCAGCTCCCGCATGCGCTTGAGCACGAAATCCCGCGCTTCTCGAGAATCCTGTGGGTTGTTGAACGGCGAGAGGGCTTGCGGGCTCTTGAGCAGGCCGGCGAGAGTCGCGCACTGGCCGATCGACATGTCGATGGAAGGCTTGCCGAAATACCCCTGCGAAGCCGCTTCCGCACCGTAGAAACCGCTGCCGAAGTAGACGCGGTTCAGATAGAAATTCATGATTTCTTTTTTGCTGAACTTTTTTTCGATGCGCCAAGAGAGGTAGAGCTCGATGAGTTTACGCTCATAGGTGCGCTCAAGAAGTTCAAAAGAATTGCGAGCGACTTGCTGAGTGACCGTGCTGGCGCCTTGGGAGATTTTCCCCTTGCGATAGTTTGTGAGCGCGGCTCGGAGGATGCCCATGTAATCAACTCCATCGTGATCGTAAAACCGATTGTCCTCAGCCGCGATCACCGCCTTGGTGAGCATTTCCGGCAAGCGCTCATAGGGAACCGGTTGGCGGTTTTGAATGAAGAGTTTTCCAAATTCCCGCCCCTTTCTGTCATAGAGAATCGAAGCGGATTCCATCTCTCCCATCTGCTCTAGATCGAATTCCTCAGCGCGCTTCTGATAGCGGTCAGTCAGAATACCAAAGGCGACCCAGCCCGCAAAGGCCCCCAAAGCGAGCACGGCAAGAGGAACCCATAATAGTTTCGACTCATAAAATGGCCTGCGCACTTTCTCCGTCGACTGCTCCCAACTGTAATATTCCTTACTGATAGGCGCACTTTTTCACTTTACCCGCTAGAGATCAAGAACGGGAATTGGCTGGAAGAAAGGAATCCCGTTTGAGAGATCGGAGAGCGACTGAGGAGTGCTTCCCTCCCGCATACGGCGTCCTTTTGCCGAATCCTGAGAGTGTGTCTACCTTGGCTAAATTTCCGAACCGGACGCTCACAAAGCGCTTCTACAA
>CAMBAQ010000166.1 GCA_945863785.1 Chthoniobacter flavus | reverse complement strand
GCGAGATCGATGAGGCAAGCGACCGTCTCGCTGGTGATCAGGTTTTTAGAATAATCCAAGAAAAGCCCGGCGGCTTCAAGTTGGAACTTCTCGGCGCGTTTGGGATCGGTAGCGAAAAGCTCGCGGAGGTGAGGAAGCGATTCGGATTGGTTGGAGAGGGTTTCCCAGGCGGGGTGTGTGGTGAGCATAGGAGTTTTAAGTTTTAAGGATTAAGTTTTAAGTTGGTTGTGGTTTGGGAGTCGTTGGGAAGCGGAAGCGGTTGGCAGGGATTGACCACAGAGGACACAGAGTGAAAGGGGAAGTTGAGCTGCCTTTTAAGCGGCAGCATATTGCAGGTAGGCGTCGATGTCTTGTGGTTCAAGATAGGGAAAATCTTTCAGGATTTCGGACTCTGGAACACGGGATGCCAACATTTCCAAAACATCCTTCACGCGAACTCTCATGCCTCGGATGCACGAACGACCGCCACACTTGCCTGGTTCGATAGTGATGCGATCGAGAAGTTCGGATTTCATAGGTGTAGATTTGGTTATCGATTCAAAGGTCAGCGAAAAAATCTCGATTTCAACTTTTACTTGTCCTCATCTGTAACCTCATTGCTATCAAGATTGTCTTTTTTTATTCAAAATCAATAAGTAAAACTTTGTTTTTACACATTAGAAATATTCCCTCATCTCCTACTCTGTGCTCTCTGTGTCCTTTGTGGTCAATCCTTCTTTTCGAGGTGGCCGCCGAATTGCAATCGCATAGCGGAGAGTAGTTTATCTTGAAAGTCGGCTTCGCCACGGGAGCTAAAGCGTTCGTAGAGGGCGGTGGTGAGGACGGGGACGGGGACGCCTTCGTCGATGGCGGCTTTGATGGTCCAGCGTCCCTCGCCGGAGTCGCTGACGCGGCCGGCGAAGTCGGTAAGGGCGGGATCTTTCACGAGGGAATTTGCGGTGAGGTCGAGGAGCCAGCTGGCTACGACGCTGCCACGACGCCAGACTTCGGAGATGTCGGTGAGGTTGAAGTCGTATTGGTATTGCTCGGGATCGCGGAGCGGGGTTGTTTCGGCATCGATCGTTTGGGTTTTGGTGCCGATGTTGGCATTTTTGAGGACATTCATGCCTTCTGCGTAGGCGGCCATGATGCCGTATTCGATGCCGTTGTGAACCATTTTGACGAAATGTCCGGCGCCGTTGGCTCCGCAGTGGAGGTAACCGAGTTCGGCAGTGCCTTGGTTTTCGGGGCGTCCCAAGGTGCGCGGGATGTCGCCGATGCCAGGCGCGAGGGTGCGGAAGATCGGATCGAGGCGCTGGACGATTTCGTTCTCGCCGCCAATCATCATGCAGTAACCTCGCTCCAGGCCCCATACGCCACCGCTGGTTCCGACATCCACATAATGGATTCCTTTGGGCGCGATGTGCTTGGCGCGGCGGATATCGTCGATATAGTAGGAATTGCCGCCGTCGATGATGGTGTCGCCTTTTTCCAGGAGCGGCAGGAGTTCCTCGATGGTGGAGTCCACCGCAGCTGCTGGCACCATAAGCCAAATGGCACGAGGGGCTTCAAGCTTGGAAACGAAATCCGCGAGGGATGTCGCGCCGGTGGCGCCTTCCTTGACGAGGGAGTCAATGGCGGTTTGTGAACGGTCAAAGACAGTAGCTTTGTGGCCGTTGCGAAGGAGTCGGAGGACCATGTTGGCCCCCATGCGGCCGAGGCCGATCATACCGAGTTGGGACATAGGAGTTTTAAGGATTAAGGGTTAGGTTTTAAGTTGATGGTTGTTTGGGAGTCGTCGGAAAGCGGAAGCGGTTGGTGGGGATTTTTAACCACGGAGGACAGGCATGTAGCAACCGGGCTTGAGGGAGTCGGGTTCATCAAGGCATGGGCGAAACTGGATAAGAACAAAGACCAAAACGCCCACAACGATCAAAAAAATGCCGAGCGTAACCAATAGCACCAATTGAGTCGGCTCCAAAAGCATTTGGGCGGGTCGCGAGAGGGGCTTGAAAATATTCGCTACCAGATGAACGTCCCCAGACTCCGCTGCCTGTGCCGAACTCATTCCGAGCACTCCCACTAAAACGGAAAAGATGTCGCCATTTAGTGCACTGAGAATTTTGTTGAGCCAATAAGGAACCACGTGGAATATGAGCAACGATTCCCGACCTTGATGCAAGTTTTATTTGCCTATCTCCCTACCCAAAACAACTCCCCCCGCACCACATCCGATTGATCAGGGCTTGAGGATAGCAAACGTCTTCTGGCCCCGTCGCTCCAGCAGAAGAAGAACCCCGTGATCCTCGTCAGCGAGACTGATAGCGGCCTCGATATCGTCCGGGCCAAACACTGGACGCCCCCCAGCTTCGGTGATCACATCCCCGACCTCGAGTCCGGCGGCTGCGGAGGCGCTATAAGGCTCGACTTCTGTGACAACAACCCCGCCGCTTTCCTTCCGTTGGAGTTGGAGTGAGGCAAGGTTTTCTGGAGTTGCACTTTTGACCGTGAGCCCGGGAGTCGACGGGAGGGCAGAGCGATTCGAGCGAGGAGTTGGGGGCTTGGATGCTGGGCGGCGCACAGATGCGCGCATAAACTTGTCTGGTTGCTCACCGGTTTTCACAGCGATGCGAAGGACTTTCCCCTGCCTCACAATGTCGAGCGCCACACTTTGACCGATTTTTTTAGTCAAAATTTCCCGTTGTAAGTCGGAGGCAAGCTCGACAGCTTTTCCGTCGACTTTTGTGATCACATCACCCGGTGCCAAATCGCTCATCTGCGCAGGGGCTCCGGGCTCAACGCCTCGCACAACGACTCCCCGGGTCGCGCCCTGAAACATGCCGCGCCACTGCTTCAAATCCTCAAGACTGGCAATAGAAACCCCCAACCATGGCCGACTCACATAGCCCTTGGATACGATTTGGCCCGCGACGTCTTTCGCTGCATTGATGGGAATCGCAAAGCCAACGCCACGATTGTTGCCACTAATCAGCGTGTTGATGCCAATCACTCGGCCTTGGATATCGCAGAGCGGTCCGCCACTATTGCCGGGGTTGATTGAGGTATCGGTCTGGAGATATTCATCGTAGTGACCTCCAAGCCCGAGATTGCGACCCTTCGCGCTCACAACACCAAATGTGAACGTGTAAGGAAGCTCCATCGGGGTGCCGATGGCGAAAGCAAATTCACCCACCTTCACCGCATCGCTATCGCCTAACTCGGCAATGGAGAGATCAGGGGCGTTGATTTTCAAGACGGCGAGGTCGCTGCGTTCATCAGCGCCTATGACTTCAGCCGAAAAACGACGTCCATCTTTAAGCTTCACGGAAATATCCACGGCATCAGCGATAACGTGGTTATTGGTGAGGATCTGGCCATCCGCGCTAATGATAAAACCCGAGCCGATATTCGGGGAGACCTCGGGGGTCTGGCCGTTATTTTCGGGCTGAACACGGTAAGGAACGCCGTTGGGGCCTCGGAAAAATAACTCCAACCCATCGGGGACCACGCTGGCAGGTTGACCTTTAGCCTCGATCACCACCACCGAAGGCGATGCTTTTGAGAAAACGGAAGAAAACGAAGCGTTCAGTTGTTGCAAAATCGGAATTGGAGGGGCGACCGGTTCCGCAGCAGGTGAAATGACGGCCAGCATAGGAAAGGCGAAAATACAAAACGGCTTCATCATGCTGGGCAAATTACAACGGAGGAGACGCATTTCAAGTGGCAGACAGCATTTTTTGCAAAAAAACGAATCTTTAAGCGCGACCATAATTGGCGCGGAAATTGCTTGCAGAAGCAGCATTCATGCCTGACGATTATTCGGAATATGGCAGGCATGCAACAAGTCGCAGGGATGGCTCTTCAGCAGTCGCTGTCGCCACAGATGCAGCAGAGCCTAAATATCCTGCAGGCCCCCCTCACCGAACTACGCCAACTTGTAGATACCGAACTGCGCGCGAATCCCGCCTTGGAGGAGATCGTTCCGGATAAATCCGAACCATTGGATAAAAAAGAGACCAGCAAGCTGGACGATCAATGGGATGAATACTACGCGCAGCGCTCGACAGCGGAACCCTGGACACATGAGGCCCTCGAACGCAGGCAGCATTTTCTGGACTCCCAAGTCCGTCCCCCTACCCTCGCAGAGCATTTGCTGGAGCAACTTAGCACCGCATCATGGCCGAGGGAAGATGCCGAAATCGCCGTCGAAATCATCGGGGACCTCGATGCCGGCGGGTATCTGCGTGCCGATATAGAAGATATAGCAACTCGCATCGACGTGATGTCACTCGATGTGGAACGCGTATTGGAAAAGGTGCAGGAATTTGATCCACCTGGTGTGGGAGCACGCAACCTCTCCGAATGCCTGTTGCAACAACTCAAGCACCAAGGACGCCAATACTCGACCGAGGCGCGCATA
>CAMBAQ010000165.1 GCA_945863785.1 Chthoniobacter flavus | reverse complement strand
TGGAGAAGGTGAAGCAGGGCTCGGAGCCCGGCACTTCTTTCTGGTCGGTGGTCGATTGGCCATTGAGGGTTCAAGCCTCTTTGCCGGAATGGTCTCCGCGCTTATGGGGTGCCACTGGACTTGGAGTTTGATTTGTTTGATGCCGCTCTTTTTTTCTCTGGTCTTGCGAACCCGTGTGTGGAGTCGCGCGGTCAAAATTCTTAAAGACCTACATGTGTCCCACGCATGGTTGCGCGTGATTACCTTCGATATGCTTCTGAGGTGTCAGGGGCTGCGAGGTTACCTTATCGGCTTGTTCCGAGGAAACAGAAAATGCAAGGATGTGAGGGGGCGCTTACAAAAAATGCGATTAGCTCAAAACGATTGATATGCTCTATTCCGTAATCACAACTATTCAAAAGCCGACCACTTCAGTGCTTGGCTTGGTGCAGAAACTCAATGAAGTCGGCGGCAGGTTGATTGTCGCAGGGGATAAGAAGGGGCCGGCAAGCTATGAAGCACCGAGTAGCGAGTCCCATCATTCAAAATCCAACATTCAAAATTCATCATCACCCAACCCTTGGCCTGTGGAGTTTTTCAGTTTGGAGGACCAGTTGGCAATGCCGTTTGAGTTGGCTAAGATGCTGCCTGTTGGGCATTACGCGAGGAAGAATCTGGCTTATCTTGCCGCAATTCAGCAAGGGGCGACTTGCATTTATGAGACGGATGATGACAACGCGCCGAATGAAAACTGGGTTGTCCGCAGCGAGGAGGTCGAGCAGTGTCGGGTTCTTTCGAGTGCCGAGAATCGCTGGGTGAACATGTATCGATATTTCAGCACCGAGAATGTCTGGCCGAGAGGGTTGCCGCTGGACGAGATTCGTAAGCCTGTGGTTGAACTCGTTCCCATGTCGGCTCCCAAGCGTGCGCCGATCCAGCAGGGCTTAGTGAATGGATCGGCCGATGTGGATGCGATCTGGCGACTGGTGATGGACCGTGAGTTCTTTTTCGAGCCCGGAGCGAGCGTGTATTTGGAACCGGGAAATTGGTGTCCCTTCAATACCCAAACCACCTGGTGGTGGCCGGTGGCTTATCCGCTGCTCTACATTCCCAGCTACTGCTCCTTCCGCATGTGCGATATTTGGAAAAGCTTTGTGGCGCAGAGATGCTTATGGGAGCTTGATATGGGAATTGTTTTCCATGCTCCCGAAGTGTATCAAGACCGCAATGTGCATGATCTCATGCGGGACTTCCGCGATGAAATTCCCGGCTATGACAAAAACCGGGAAATCTGTGAAATTCTGGCAGGGGTGGAATTGAAAAAGGGGGAGTTGGCGGTTTCAGAAAATCTGCTGACTTGCTACGAGGCGCTCGTGGCTAAGGATATTTTTCCATCAAAAGAATTGGAGTTGGTAAAAGCTTGGGTGGAGGCGCTGGGGTTTAAAAGCTGAAGGGCGGGGCAAAAATCATAAAAACCATTTCGCATTTGTAGCGAAAAATGCTACACACAAAAAATGAAATTTTTGATAAATGCTGGCTTTGAGTGAAGTCAATGGCTGCTGAAAATTTTATCGAGGAGAAGCTTGCAGGGACTGAATATGGGTTTTCTCTGGAGAATTTGATGGCTGAAACGGGCTTGTCGAATGTGGCGGCCCGCAATCAGTTGTTGCGGCTGCGGCCTTTGGTGAGGCGCATTTCTCCCAAGCTGGGATTTTATTTGATCGTTCAGCCTGAGTATCGTAGTGCGGGATCTCCGCCGGTAGAATGGTGGCTGGATGATTTTTTCCGCTGGCTTGGGAATCCTTATTATATCGCACTCCAATCGGCGGCGGAGTGGCATGGGTCGAGTCCACAGGCGATCCAAGTGACGCAAGTGATGACGGATGTGCCTCGCAAAGAAATCTGTGTGGGGGGGCGGCGGATTCGTTTTTTTATGAAGAAGTCTGTGAAGGATACTTTGGCGGCTGGCATCGCGGGGGCGAGGTGTCCGGTGAAGGTGAGTGTGCCGGAGGCGACGGCGTTTGATTTGGTGCGGTATGCCCCGAAGATTGGGGGTTTGGAGAGGGCGATGGAGACGATGTTGCCAATGCTGTCGAGGTTGCGGAGGGATGTGCTGAAGGCGATGCTGGTGGCGGAGAATGAGGTGTCGACTTCGCAGCGTTTGGGGTGGGTTTTTGAAAAATTAGGATTTGAAAAATTGGCGGCTATAGTTTTTGACTGGTTGCCGGGGAGTTTGCCTGTTGTTCCGCTGGTCTTGGGTAGCGGGAGGGAGGGCGATGGTGCGGTGATCAGAAAATGGGGGGTGCGGGAAAACCTGTGAGGATGTTGCTCTCATACCGGGATATCGCCAAGCACCAAGCAGTGGTGCCGTGGAAAAGGGAGCGCCAAGTGGAGCAGGATTTGTTGCTGTGCCTGGCGATGCAGGCGATTTTCACGGATGGGTTTTTATCGGGCCAGGTGGCTATGCGTGGGGGCACGCTCCTGCACAAGGTGCATCTGGCTCCGGCGGTGCGTTACAGCGAGGATATTGATCTGGTGGTGCATGGAGATCGTCCGGAGGGGCATATCGAAAAGGCGTTGCGCCGGGTGCTGTTGCCGGTGCTGGGCAAGCCTGTGGGGTTTGGCTGGGAGTCGGTGAAACTGGCGATCCGGAATGCGGTGCAGCCTTCGCGGGTGCTAAGATTGAGCTATTCGGTGCCGAATGTGAGTGGAAATGGTCCGGAGTTGGATATTGTGGTGGAGGCAAATGTGACGGAGCGGGTTTCGTATTTGCCGGTGGTGAGGGTGCCGTATGCCTTCGAATTTCGCGGGGAGCGAGTGGAGTTCTCTGTGAATGGGTATGAAACCCATGAGATGTTGGGAACAAAAATGCGGGCGCTTTTCCAGCGGAGGAGGGGGCGTGATTTGTTTGATCTTTATTGGGCACTGGAGCATTTGCGTGTGGCTGTGAATCCGGAGCAGGTGAAGGAGTGTTTTTTATTCTATCTCCAAAAGGAGGGCGGGGCAGCGGGACGAAAGGAATTTCTTGAGATTTTGGATGGGCATTTATTGGATAGGGGATTTTGCTCGGATATGGAGCCGCTGCTTCGTATGGGGATCGATTATGATCCGCAGGCGGCGGGCAGTCTCGTGAAAGAGCGCCTATTGGCGATTTTGCCGGAGTATTCTGTGAAGGGATGAGAAAACTGCTTTATGTCTGCGAGGCAGACTCAGGAGGGATTCTGGAGTATGCGATCCGGCAGGCGGCAGCGATTGCGCGAGAGGGGGTGGAGGTGCATTTTTTGTGCAAACCGAGTTTTCCAGTGGAGCGGCTGGCGGATGGGATCAAGGTTTGGGAGTTTAATAAGATTCGAGGGCCGAGCGACCAGCCTCGAGGGCTGGCAGGGAAGATATTCCGCGTATGGCAAATGATTGCCGATTTGCGTAGTGAGGCGAAGCAGGTTGCCCAACTGTCTGAGAAACTTCTGAAGGATTCTTCTACCCGTAACTCGTTACCCGTTACCCGCCACAACCTCGGCGAAGCCGAGGGTGCCGTTCTCTTCGCCTGCTACAAAGAATATTTCGCGCCGTTTTGGGTGGGGCCGCTGAGGAGATTGGCCAAAAAAGGCGTGGTGGTGGGGACCATTGCCCATGACCCGGTGCGTGATTTTGTGGTGGGGCCGCTGTGGTGGCACCGCTGGTCGGTAAGGCTCGGGTATTCGTTCGTGCGGCATGTTTTCGTGCATGATGACACGCCGGTGGATTTCGGGGGAAAGCGACCGGGGGAGATTCAGGTGCATCAAATTCCGCATGGGCCGTATGAGGTGGCGGAGCCGAAAATCGGGCGCCTCGAAATGAGAAGGAGGCTGGGGTTCGATTCTGGTTTAACCACGGAGGACACGGAGAGCACAGAGGTGGAAGCATGGCCGCGCCTGTGTCCCCAGGCTGGCGCTTCCGAATCAGACTCCCTGACAAGCGAGCTTGCCGACTCGCCTGTTTCTGAAGCTCTCGACGCTGGACGCTCGACGCTCGACGTATCTGCTCCCGCAGATGTCGTCTTCCTGGCCTTTGGCCAGATCCGGGATGGGAAGAATCTGGATTTGTTTTTACGGGCGATGACGCGTTTGCCGAAGAATGTGAAGCTTTTGGTTGCTGGTAAGGGGGATTCGGGTTCATCCAGGCCGGCGGAGTATTATCAAAAGCTGGCGCAGGAATTGGGAGTTGCGGAGCGCTGCCGCTGGGATATCCGAAGAATCCCAGAAGACGAAGTGGGTGATATTTTTGCGGCCTGTGATGTGGTGCTGGTGACCTACAGCGCGAAATTCCGCTCGGCGAGCGGCGTGCTGAACGCAGCCGTTTCCGCACGAAAGCCGGTGCTGGCTTCTTCGGGCTCGGGTCCGTTGAAAACGGTTGTAAATAAATACCATCTGGGCGTTTTCGTGGAACCCGATGATCAGGAAGAAATTCTTAGAG
>CAMBAQ010000164.1 GCA_945863785.1 Chthoniobacter flavus | reverse complement strand
TTGTTTTGAGCGGCGATTTGTTTGCGGCGGTAGTGTTCGTCAGGGCGATTGTCGATGCGATCGCTGACCTCAGAGGGAAGGAATTTCGGTCCGCCGACGGACAGAGTTCCGACAATGATGCGGGCCCATTTGTCGAGCATGAGGAGGATGTTGAAAACCTCGGTGTCCGAGGCGCCAAGCGCTACTGGGCCGTGGTTTTCCATCAGCACCACTTTGGGAAACGAGCCGTATTGGGCGTGGTGCGCGTGGAGAGCTTTGCGGAATTCGCGGGCGAGCGCCAAACCCGGATCAAGGTAGGGCACAACTGCGATGTTGCGTCCGCAGACGACGATCGCATCAGGGAAGAGATGCTTCAAAAAGGGTTTCGCGCCGTGCTCGGAGCAGACGATCGAGAGGACGGATTCCGCATGGCAATGCCCGACCCACTTTGCTCCCGCTTCAGACAAACACACGGCGTGCAGGAAAGTTTCCACCGAGGGGAGCTTCGCGTTGGATTCCACGCGGGAGGCTTCCAGAACGGCGCGGACAGTGGTGTCGTCGGCGGCGGCGTCATCCAATGCCGCGAGCGCGATGTCGGCTTTCACTCGCGTGATACCGGCTTCTTCGATCGTCGAGAGACTCGCGCCGGAGGCCTTCACGAGGAACGTGCCATCCCCGAGCGATGCACTCGTATTGCCCTCGCCCAGTATCGCTAGGCGTCGCTCTTCGCGACCGATCTCGCGGGAGAGTTTGATTAATTTCTGCATCGTCTCGTTCATTGGAAAAAATCTTTCTGCGTTGGGTTTTTCTGCAGCGTGCATTCGTGCCGCCGCAGATCCGCGAAATCAAACATCACCACCGCCCCCTTCCACAATAGTTTTTTTTGGCCGAAGATGGAGTCGCCTGTCGCCGGTGAACATGCGTTTCATCTTTCCTCGCCCTTCTCCAAGAGCTATGAGGAAATCATGCGAACCGCCACACCCCGTCCATCCCGCCAACTTGGGTTCACTCTCATTGAGCTTTTGGTCGTCATCGCCGTCATTGCGATTTTGGCAGGATTGGTCCTGCAGACGGCGGGGTATGCCCAAAAGAAGGCGGCTCGCAGTCGAGCCGAGGCGGAGATCGCGGCACTCTCGGCGGCATTGGAGAATTACAAGTCGGATATAGGGGATTATCCCAAACTAACCAATGGCAGCAGTTCGGGAACAGCGACACCTGGAACAAATCAACTTTCTAATCTGCGAGGCGCTCTCGCTCCTACAAATGGAAAAGTTTACTTCGAGTTCACCAAACAAATGGGGAGTACCAACACCTTATCTACTTCAACCAACCAACCTATTTTAGATCCCTTCGGTGAAGGTTATGGGTATATGTACCCCGGAAATTCAACCCGTTCCGGAACCAACTTCTTCGATCTCTGGTCCAGAGCGGGCACGACCAATACCAATCAGTGGATCAAAAACTGGTAAGCATCGGGATCAGTCCCAGGAGCGAACTTGATATTTATTTGTAGTAGTAACGTTCCAAACGCCGACTTTTTTCATGATGGAAGTCGAACCAGAGGCGCCTCCATTCGTTGAGACGCTAACTTGGTTGTCGTAATCTGTATCCAAGGCAATGGAGTACGGCGTATTACTGCTCCAAGGATCGCAGTATCCCTTATCATTCGTTCCACCCTTGCCCTTTTTCCACGCCTGAGCTTCCAAGAAAACGATGCCTCTCGAGTCGTTGGTTGTTAGGATATCCACCAAAGTCTTGTCTACAGTTGTTCCAGTGAAGGTAGGCAGCTTTCCATATTCCATCTCATAAGCCGACACCGCCGTCGCAATCTGAACCGCGTTGCTTTTTGCCTGAGTTTTCTTTGCCGAATCCATCGCTCCATTGACGGCGGGGAAGGACAATCCCGCCAAGATCGCGATGATCGAGATCACCACAAGCAACTCAACGAGCGTGAAGGCGGCGGATGTTTTGCTTTTTGGCGTGGGGGAGTTGTGTCGTTCCATGGCGTCAGTTCCTAACAAAACGATTTTCTTTGGCAATAGGGGAGTCGCTTGGCTCACCATTCGAGTCCAATGATCGTGAGTGTTGTCGCGTGGTGAGGGGTGCCGGGGGCGGAGTCCTTGGACATATTTTTTTCACCCGTCCCGTATTCTGCGGGGGCGGCAGGGTTGAGGGATTGCCAGGGTTTCTGAGATTCAAAAATTTGTTTTACCATGCCTTCGATGGAGGGCTTCAGTTCGGGGGCTTCGGTGGAGATTTCGCGGTGGGTGGATTGTGGAGCGACAAATTCCTCGGCGGTGAGGATGTGGGGGAGAGCCACGAGCAGACAGAGAAGTATCTTCTTCATGCTTCCTATTTACCAGTGGAGGCGTCCTGTTGCAAGTCCACCCCCGGCAATCTCTCGCTCTTGACTGTGTGCCCTGAAGTCTCTTAGTTAATGCCTTTCAATGTCGTTCCGATTTTCACTGATATGTTTCGCGGTGCTCTTGACGGCCCACTTGCCTTTGTTAGGTCAAGTTCCCTCGCCAGCAGAAACTCCCGCCGCCCCGAATCCGAGGCAGGCTGTCAATGCGGAGACAACTTCGGATGAGCGAGTGGAATTCGATGAGGCCAAGGCGGCGGACGATGCTGGAACCACAGCCACAGCGATTTCGAAATACCGTCGGTTCATCAAAAAAAATCCGGCGTCTCCGCTCGCAGTCCAAGCGCAATACCGCATCGCCGAGTTATATGAATCCGAGGGCGATGCGACCAAGGCATTTGATGCCTATCAGAAATTAATCACCCAATATCCCGATACCCCGAATTTTGAGAAGGCGATCGGGCGTCAGGTTTTGATTGCAAACGAATTTCTGGGAGGCAAAAAAAACAAGGTTTTCGGTTTGGAAATCGTGCCGGGTTCGGATCGCGCCGAGGGGATGTTCACTTCCATCCTTAAAAATGCGCCTTACAGCAAAAACGCGCCCGTGGCCCAGTTCAATCTGGCCCTCACCTACGAGCGCCAAGGTAAGCTCAAGGAATCCGCTGCCGCCTATCAGAAAGTGCTTGATACTTACCCGAACAGCTCCATCGCGGACGATGCCCTTTATCAGATCGGCTATATCTACATGATGGTCGGAGAAAGCGGAAAATCCGAGGATCTCTCGGCACTCATCACATCCAAAAACACATTTGAGGATTTCCTCCTCCATTATCCGAAAAGCGAAAAGGCCGCCCAAGCCCGCGACAATTTGAAAAAAATGTCGGAAAAAGAATCCTCCGATCTCATGGCCATCGCGAAATTCTACGATCGCTTTAAAAACTACCGCGCGGCGGCCATCTACTACAATGATGTGATCCGTCGCTCGCCAGGCACCGAATATGCCAATCTGGCCAAGGAACGGGTGCAGGAGTTGCGCAGCGAGGCGGGCGATGATGCCCTGCGTACCGGTCCCGAGAAAGCCGAAACGGGAGAAAAGGCCGCTCTCCGCCGCCGCCTGCAGGCCCAGGTCGAAACAGCATCCCTCGCAGACTTCAATGGGCCACCTCGCCGCGACATCGTTCCGGATGAGTTGCCTGTTGTCAACAAGCCGAAGCTCCGCACCGGCTCTAGGGACGTCGCACCGATGCCTTCCGTTGAGCCAGCCCTGCCTACTCCATGAAGCCATTTCCTGCCCTGCTGATCGCTCTTGTTTTTCTCGTCTCCGGCTGCGGCTATAAGCTCGGCGAAATTCGTCCGACGCCGATGCGCTCGGTTAGAACCCTCTCGGTGCCGAATTTTAAAAATGACACCTTCGAGTCTCGTGTCGAAGTCCTTTTTGGAGACACGGTCGTCAAGCGTTTGCAGCAGGATGGAACCTACCAGTTGGTTAATTCAAGTCAGGCGGATGCGATCCTGAGTTGCACGATCGCCAACATTAGAACAAATTCTCTCCGTTCGGTTATTAATAACGTTCTTGCCACTAGTGAGTTCGGTTTGATTGTGGAGGTGAGGTACGAAGTCACCCACCAAGGGTCAGGGGCTATTCTCATGCAGGGCACGGTTCTTGGAAATTCCTCGTTCTTCAGTGGAAATGACCTCCAAACATCCAAGCAACAAGCCCTCTCCAACGCGGCCTTGGATCTGGCCGACAAACTCACCGCGCAGGTCGCCGAGGGGTGGTAGGATTCGGGCTAATCTCGAAAAAATTCTTTTTTGACAGGATTTCAGGATGAACAGGATTGACAGGATTGGGGTTTCGACAATGAGTGCCTGCGCAAAATCAAACGTCGTTTTTTTTGTTATCACACATTCATGCGTTCCGTTCTTAGTTTCGCTTGACTCGCTTCGCCCAAGCTATGGGATTTTCCTTCGGTCTGGCGTGTTTCATTTTGCTGAGCTCAGCCACATCCCGTGCTGACCATCGTTCCCACCCCCATCGGCAACCGCCAAGATATCACGCTACGCGCGCTGGAGGCCTTGCAGTCCGCTGATGTGGTCGCTGCTGAAGATACCCGTCATAGCGGTATGCTCCTCCA
>CAMBAQ010000163.1 GCA_945863785.1 Chthoniobacter flavus | reverse complement strand
AATCTTCTCCTCCAAAAAGTTCATCAGGCGTGCAAATGGTAGGCAGGAAATAACCTGATTCGGTAACAATGTGGTTAATTTTAACTAAAATCTCTGCGTTTGCAATATGGGTGCAGTTCCAAGTTAAAAGAAAGTCGATGCTGTGCCTTGAAGCAACCGCAATGTGAAGCGCATCAGTATCCGCTTTAGGTGGAATTATTCCTGACATCATTATTCTTTCAGCAAGTAAAATGACATCATTATCAACTTCAAGCATCTCAATATGGCTGATTGCATTCATCCTTCTTTCTGCGGCTTCAGAATCACCTTTGCTCGCCTCATCAAGAACATATTGTGAAATGAACAGGTCGTATTTTTCTCTTCTCCTTTCCCACCATTGGCGAGTTAATGCCTGCTTACCTGCAAGAATCAATTTGTTTGAAGGTCACGCTGTGAGGAAGCTCGGAATTGTCGTTTCGATGTAGACTTTCAGTCTCTCCATGGATTCGGCGCTCATGGTTCTAACTTGTGGCTGGTTATATGGAAAAGGCAAGAAAATCCTTCAACAAGCTGCTGGAAAATTAAGGAGCCAAGCATTGGCAAGGGGGCCACGGAGCTGGATTACTTCATTTGCTGATTGAGAAATTTATGTTTAGAACAAAAAGGTTTACTTTATTTTAAAAAAGTGTATACTTTCAAAGCATGGCTGACTCTTATACAATAAAAAACGCGCAGCAAAAATTTTCTGCTTTAGTTAAAGTTGCCGAAGAACATCCCGTAACAATAACAAAACAAGGAAAGGCTGTGGCTGTGCTTGTCTCGATAGAAAGGATGGAGGCCATTGCTGAGACTATGGAAATTCTTGCGGATTCAAAAGCCATGGAAGTTATCCGAAAGCATCGGAAGGGCCAAGCGATTTACCAAGATGTGTCGGCCTTGGATTCTATATGATTCGGATCAGGATTCAAGAGGAGGTGCTTGATTATTTGCGGAGTCTTCCGCCTCAACCTCGTCATGCTTTGAAACTTGCGATTAAAAAATTATCAGAGGAACAGGGGAATATAAAATCCTTAACCGACGATTTAGAGGGGTTTCATCGTTTGAGGGTGGGGTCTTATCGTGTGATCTTTGAATACTCTTTAATTGATGGAGAGCGAGTCATCACTTGCGTTTATGCCGGAGCAAGAAAATGGATTTATGAAGTTTTTCAAAATAAAGTTATGGAGTGAGATTCCGAGTATAAATGGTCAGTGTGCATTTTCTTTCATTTTGCAATAGAGGAGTAGGTTCTTGGGATGGGGGAGGGAAGTTTTAAGTTTCTAAGCATTAAGTTTTAAGCAGTACGGGTTCGGTCAGGACATAGGTAACACTTTTCACCATCCAATCTGCGAAAATCTGTGCAATCTGTGGATGACAGAGTTTTAAGTTTATAAGCATTAAGTTTTAAGCGGATTTCTTCTCATTCTCCGCGGCTCCGCGTGAGCCTCTGTCTTCGGATTCGTTCATGGGTGGTAGGGATATGTTTGATTTGTCTCACGGGTCAACAGATGTAGTAATCGTGGATTGATAAATAGGCGCTCTTTCCCCGCCTGTTTTTCCTCCAGCACGCCGATCCTCACAAGTTCCTTCAGGTAAGTCGATGCCGTTTGGCGCTTGGCGATGCCGCGATCCACCAGATTGCTGATGCGGCAGTAGGGAAACTCAAACACCGTATCTACCAGTTCCCGGCTGTAAATCTTGGGCAACTGCTGTCGCACATGCCCAATGCAGCCCTCCTGTAGGTGGCGGATCGCGGCGATCTTGCCCGTCGTCCAGCGGGCCGTTTCGGCGATGCCTTTCAGGATGAAAACCACCCACGGCTCCCAGGCCTCATCGCGGGTCACGCCCAGCAGCAGGCGATAGTAGTCCGCCTTCCATTGAATAATGTGGCGGCTCAAATACAGAATCGGCAGGGTCAGTAGCCCTGCTTGAATAATGAACAGGCTGTTTAGCACCCGCCCTGTGCGACCGTTCCCGTCAGTGAAGGGATGGATCGCTTCAAATTGGTAATGCGCCACGGCCAGCCGGATGAGCGGGTCCAGTTCCACCTGCTCATGAAGGAATCGCTCCCAGTTCGCCAGCAAATCGCGCAGATGCTGCTCCCCGGCCGGTGGTGTGTAGATCACTTCCCTGGTGCGCTCATTGGCCAGCGTCGTGCCCGGCACCTTCCTTACCGTCATCGCCGTGCCCTTGATCTTACTGCACACCTCCTCCGCGGTGCGCGTATTCATCGGGTGCTTGGCTAGCGTCCGAAATCCTTCCAGTAGTGCCTGGCTGTGGCGCAGGGCCTCCTTTGTGGGCGCATCCGCCCCGCCCTCACTTTCGTGGAATCGGAAAAGCCGATCCGCCGTGGTCACGATGTTCTCAATCTCGGAACTCGCCTGTGCTTCCAGCAGCGGCAGCGTATTGATCAAGACCCCTTGATTGGGAATCAACTCAGCCGCCTGCTTGAGTTCTGCCACGGCGGCACGAGCCTCAATGCATTGCTTGAGAATCAGCTTCGTCTCCATGTCCCCACGCGGCGGCAGGAGAGGTAGGCTATCGAATGGTTGATCAGGACGCCATTGCCCTGTCATGTTTGCATTTTGTTGAAAAATCGACATATTGCGAATTTATGTCCATGCGATCGACGTGTCAATCCTTTGTGTCGATAAAATAGAATTTCATAAACTTGATCGACCGCAATGGCCGTTAACCTGTCTAAAAAGTGGCGTTTTCTTATCACGTATGCCAACTCATAAAATAAAAAGGGTCAGTGTGGGATGGAGGAGGAAGTTTTAAGTTTATAAGCATTAAGTTTTAAGCGGATATCTTCTCATTCTCCGCGCGTTGACGCCTTCGCTCTCGCTCATCTTGCCCTGTCGGGCTCACTGCGTGAGTTGATTCGCAGTTTTCAACTGCTCACCCTTGCAGGGCTGCTTATGCAGTCTTTCTCGGCTATTGCCTCGATTCCCGAGCGGCCTCCCAAGCCGCCTGGGTCGCGTGAGATTCTTAAAGATCAAACCTCGGGCTAGCTGAATCGCAGGAGCAATTCCCTACAGCCCCCCCAGCGATACTCATGGAGACGGCCGGTACAAACGCGAAAGAGCTGCCACTCGGCTCGGACCTCATTTCACCGAGATGATCGTCTTTTCTGTTGATTTCAGGGACAACCAAACTACGAGATCGTTGCCTTCGAGGGAGCCTAGCATACCGAGCTTGACGTCTTCAGGCGGAACGGGTTTGCCGTTGAGTAGGATCGATGCGGGCGAGGGGCCCCAGTTTTTGATGACGAGGCAGAGATTTTGGATGGGTGATTCCGCTGTTGCGGCCATCTCGCACGTGAGCTCGTTTGCGGTTGCGGCCATCTTTTCCAAAAGATATGCCCTTTGGTATGGGTCGTATCCCGAGTAGAGATAGCCCGCAGAATTTGTTTCGAGTTTCGGTGGAAAATTCCATGAGCGGGCCAGCGGCAGGAGGGAATCAATAGGCTCTGTCGTCATGCCCAGCAGGGAGCGGACTCGGATGGAACCGTCGGGAAACTTTTCGAATTTCTGCAGATCTCCGTTGATCCCGGTCAATGACGAGTGGCTAGGCTTATCGACGGCTTGGGCGTTTCTACCGTCACTCGGAACCTGCGAGACCGGCCAGTGGTTCCAGCAGGGAAAGGTCGAGTAGCCCTTGACCCATCCGAAGCCGAATGGACGCGTGAACCTGTCGGGGAGATGAATGCTAAAGGGGCGATATTTGGATTTAAAATTCACCATCTCGATCGGCTTGAATTTGGGTTCGGGGAAATTCTTTGGTGCGCCATTTTCCCAAGAGTAGCTGGCCTTTTTGGCGTCCATATCCATGAAGGTGATGGCCTCGTTTTCGAGATTGTCCTGAGGCTTTGTTCCTGGCTGGTTGAAGAGGATTGTCTCTTGGAATTGATAGATCCCGGGGGATTTATACTCGCTCCAGAGAACCTGCTTGCGGACTACGACGCCGTCAGGATAGGCAGTCCAATATTCATCCATCCAGTCGCCCGGATAGGTTTCGGTTTCAAATATAATCTTATGGGAAATCGAAGCCAGGGCGTAGCGCCAGTGGATCACCGCACGGGCGGGCGTATTTTCGATGATGCGGACATGCGAGTAGCGGCATTGCTTGTCGCCCATGGCTTCAAAGCACTCGCCAGTGCCAAAGTTCTCGCCGCTTTGATCGGTCATCCAGATTCCGTTCTCGCTGACCAATGCCGGAATGTAGCCGGTGCCGCGCCAGAAGACGAGTTTCACGGGACTGTTATCGAAACGCACGACCACATCGGGCAGTTCGCTTCCCTGCCAGCGTGAATCCCATCCGGGAGCATACTTGAGCTTCGCGTAATAAGCGCCGAATGGCTTGGGATCATCGGTGCCGGAGGGCATTTTTCGGAATTGGAGGGGCTGGATATTTGCGATCTTGATGGCTTGGAATTCCATGCGGATTTCTTCATCGGTAAGTGCCGT
>CAMBAQ010000162.1 GCA_945863785.1 Chthoniobacter flavus | reverse complement strand
CTTATTCTCTCCATCCAGCAAGCCGCTTCCGAAGGCCTGCTCCTTCCCGAGTCTGCGCAAAACATCCTTTCTCTTCTGTCCCGCAGTTCCTCGCCGGTCTATCCAGCGTCCGTGGGCGAGTTGGTCGATGCCAAGAATTGGGTTGAGTTAAATAACCGTTTTTTTCGCACCCTCGCGTTTGGCACGGGCGGATTACGCGGCAAAACGATCGGTGTCGTAGTCACCCAAGCCGAGCGTGGCCAACCGCAGGCCCTTGGACGCCCGGAATTCGCATGCGTCGGGACGAATGCGGTGAACCAGTATAACATCAGCCGAGCCACCCAAGGCCTTACGCTGTATGTTAAAGAGCACTTCGCCAAACAGGGGCGCCCTGGAAAACCGGCGATCTGTCTCTGCCATGACACCCGTTTTTTCTCACGAGAGTTCGCCGAGCTAGCGGCCAAAATCATCACGGAACTCGGTTGCGACGCCTATCTTTTTGAGGGTCCGCGATCGACTCCCGAGCTTTCGTTCGCCGTCCGCCACGTCAAAGCCCAAGCCGGTATCAACCTCACCGCCAGCCACAACCCGCCGGAATATAATGGCTACAAAGTGTACTTCGAAGATGGCTGCCAGGTCGTCGAGCCGCACGCCACGGCTATTATCGAAAAAGTGAACGCCGTCGAAAGCGAGGACTACCCGGCCGTTCCTGATAGTGAGCGCGGAAGGGTAATCCCGATGGGGGTGGATATCGACGAAGCCTACATGGCGCGCTTGGCCACACTCCCGCTGGACCCTGATTTGATCCGCCGGGAGAATTCGCTCAAGATCGTTTACACCCCACTGCATGGCGTGGGTGGCGTGATCATTAAGCCGATGCTCCAGCGTTTGGGATTCCAGTGCGAGGGCGTGGCCGAACAGGAAGTGCCGGATGGCCGCTTCCCCACCGTCAAGTCGCCCAACCCCGAAAACGCCGAGGCTCTCAGCATGGCGATCGCGCAAGCTGACAGAACTGGTGCGGACCTTGTGATTGCGACCGACCCGGATGATGACCGCATGGGCATTGCTGCTCGCAACGCCGAAGGCCACATGCAGCTCATCACAGGCAACCAGATCGGCTCGATCTTGGCTTGGTATCGCTCGATGAAGTTTTTTGAAAACGGCATCCTCAATGCCGGCAATCATTCGCGCGGAGTGATCATCAAGACATTCGTCACGACGGATCTGCAGAAAGCGATCGCAGAAAAATTTGGCCTCCGTTGCGTGGAAACTCTCACCGGCTTCAAATACATCGGCCAAAAACTGGGCAACTACGAGGCCGCGATCCCCGAGCAACTTCGTCAGGGCTACATCGACCTCCCGGAGGAGGAGACCCGCCGCCTTCGGCTCGAGCATTCTTCCTTTTACGTCTTCGGCGGAGAGGAAAGCTACGGCTACAGCGCCTCGGATTTCGTCCGCGACAAAGATGGAAACTCCGCCGCTGTGCTCATCGCGGAGGCCGCTGCCTATGCCAAATCACGCGGCACAACGCTTGCGGGATTACTGGATGAGATCTTCGCGGAATTTGGCGTTTATCTGGAGCGAGGAGAGTCTCTCACGATGGATGGAGCCGAAGGAGCTGCCCAAATCAACAAGCTGGTAGCCTCCTATGCCTCGAACCCACCGAAAGAAATGGACGGATCCACAGTCGATTCGATTCGAAATTTCGCCACCGATACGATTCACGATGTCGAAGGCGACCTCATCCCGAGCGAGGCCATGATCATGGTGTCCCTCGCGGACGGCCGCCGCGTGGCCATTCGCCCATCGGGAACAGAACCGAAAATCAAATACTATATGTTTGGAGTGCAGCGGCCCGCTCAAGCCTCGCCCTCTAGCCCCGCCGAGGTGGATGAAGCCAAAAAAGCCGTCACCGCCTCGCTGGAATCGCTTTGGAAATGGCTTGGAGCCGATGCGCGGGCCAGACTGTAATGAATCTGCTTATCCCATCAAAGGACGGCTTGCGGTTTGCTCCGCTCAAATTAGTATCTGCGCCTTAAATGAAAGCATCTCTGGTCAAGGCTCCGAAAGCGGGAGACTACAAGTTAAGCTGCGGGCACCTTCTGCCCTTCGGCGTCAGCCATGTCCCGACCGGCGTCAATTTCTCGATCTTCAGCGCGCATGCCACCGCATGTACGCTTGTGCTTTTCAAATCCAGCGTGGATGCGCCTGTAGCCGAAATCCCCTTCCCGCCGGAATACCGCCTCGGGCACGTCTGGGCGATGGTCGTTCACGATCTTTCGCTTGAAGGTCTGGAATACGGATTCCGCCTCGACGGACCGATGAGCCCGAGAGATGGTCATTTTTTTGACGATTCCAAAATCCTACTGGATCCTTATGCCCGCGAGATTGTCGGCCGCGAAGAGTGGATGGGCAAGCCGTCGAACTCCCACAAACCCATCTTCCGCTCACGCGTGCCCGGCACGATAGAGGTGCTGGAGCCCTGCCGCATCCAGCGAGTCCGGAACAACGACCTGATCATTTACGAAATGCACCTCCGTGGCTTCACCCGCCACGAAAGCTCTGGTGTCAAAAACCCCGGAACCTATGCCGGCCTCGCTGAAAAGGCAGCCTACCTGAAAGATCTCGGGGTGAATTGCGTCGAACTCATGCCGGTTTTTGAATTCGATGAAGCGGAAAATCAGCGCACGAATCCGATCACAGGCGACCAACTTTGTAACTACTGGGGCTACAGCACCGTCGGCTTCTTCGCTCCGAAAACGAGCTACGCCGCGGGTGCCCGCGAAGGCCTCCCTGTGCGGGAAATGAAGGAAATGGTCACCGCCCTCCACAAGTCGGGCATCGAGGTCATGCTCGACGTTGTTTTCAACCACACGGCTGAGGGTGGCGCGGACGGACCCGTCTTTTCCTTCCGCGGCATTGATAACAAAACCTGGTATATCCTCGATGAGAAGGGGGCTTTCGCGAATTACTCAGGCTGCGGAAACACGGTGAACTGCAACTACCCCGCCGTTCGTGAATTTGTCATCAACTGCCTTCGCTACTGGGCCGCGGAATACCACATCGACGGCTTCCGCTTCGATCTGGCCTCGATCCTCGGCCGCGACGCAAAAGGGACCCCGCTAGCAAATCCTCCGCTCCTAGAATTTCTCGCGCACGATCCCGTGCTGGCTGATTGCAAGCTCGTCGCCGAGGCTTGGGATGCCGGTGGACTCTATCAAGTGGGGAATTTCCCCTCCTACGGACGTTGGATGGAATGGAACGGAAAATACCGCGACTGCGCGCGTCGCTTCCTCAAAGGCGATCCGGGCATGGTAGGTGAAATGGTGCAACGCATCATGGGCTCGCCCGATCTCTACGCCGCAGCCGGACGCAAACCAACGGCCAGTGTGAACTTCATCACCTGTCACGACGGCTTCACACTGCGGGATTTATTTTCCTACAACGGCAAGCACAACCTCGAAAACGGGGAAACCAACAACGACGGTTCGAACGATAATCTCAGTTGGAATTGCGGCACGGAAGGAACGACCACCGATCCCGCCATTCTCGAACTCCGCCTCCGGCACAGTAAAAATGCCATGGCACTTCTGATGGTCAGCCAAGGTGTGCCTATGCTATCGATGGGCGACGAGTGTGGACGCACCCAGCGCGGCAACAACAACGCGTATTGTCACGATGCCGACTGGAACTGGATGAACTGGGAACCGGACGCCGATGGAAAAAAACTCCTGCGCTTCACCAAGGCCATGATCGCCTTCCGCAAGGATAACGCGGTATTGCGCCAGTCCGAGTTCCTCAGCGAACGTGACCAAGTCGGCAGCGGGTATCCCGACATCAGTTGGCATGGCGTACTCCCTTGGCATCCTGATTGGACTCCCGGAAGCCGCTCGATGGCGTTCATGCTTTGCGGCCGCCACAGCCAAGCGATCGGAGGGAACCACCAATTTATCTACGTCGTTTGCAATATGTATTACCAGCCCCTGACTTTCGGCCTTCCAGTATTACCGAAGACGATGCAGTGGCACCGCTTTGCCGACACCGGGCTTCCCGAACCGAAAGACATTTGCCAAATCGGAAAAGAGGAACAACTCCCAAACCAGAAGAGCTATTCGGCGCGCGAATGGTCCATCGCCATCCTTGTCGGAAAATAACATTCCATGCGCGAATCTCTTACCACCCGACAACTCACCATGCGTGAAAGACCCACGCTTTTCTATCCACCAACCAGTCCGCACGGACTCAACCGCGTTCAGTGTCATTTTTTATTGAAGATTACCCTTGCGCTTTCCGTACGGCTTGGCTACTTATCTCGCCCCTTATCTTAAAAACCAACAAGCTCATGGCTAAAAAATCTAAACCACCTGCTAAGGCGAAAGCCGCTGCAAAAAAGCCCGCCGCTAAGGCAGCCAAGCCTGTTGCTAAAGCCAAGCCCGTTGCCAAAGCCAAGCCTGTTGCGAAAGCCAAGCCCGTTGCCAAAGCCAAGCCTGTTGCTAAAGCCAAGCCTGTTGCCAAAGCCAAGCCTGTTGCTAAAGCCAAGCCTGTTGCTAAAGCCAAGCCTGTTGCTAAAGCCAAGCCCGTTGCCAAAGCCAAGCCCGTTGCTAAAGCCAAGC
>CAMBAQ010000161.1 GCA_945863785.1 Chthoniobacter flavus | reverse complement strand
TGGCTCCCGCTTGGCGATGCCCGAGATCCTGAAACGCCTCGAAATCTCGAAGTGCATACTCGCAATGCCGCGTGCCCATCCCTCTGTGATCAGAGAAACGGTTGTTCTTCTTAACGAGGCAGGAGTTGAGCACGACATCCTGCCTTCAGTAGATTGTATTCTGAATCGCGGTGTGACTATGAGCCACTTGCGCCGCGTTTCCCCTGAGGATCTTTTAGGAAGGGCGCCTGTGCGACTAGATGAAGATTCGATACTGGAACTGATTCAAAACAAAGTGGCGCTCGTTACTGGTGCAGGCGGAAGCATTGGGCGCGAGTTGAGCCTCCAGCTTGCCTCCCACTCCCCCTCCAAACTTATTCTTCTGGACCGTGCTGAGCCTGCACTTTTCGATATTGAGCAGGAGATTCTTCGTGAGTTCCCTGATCTTCACGTTGAGGCAGTCGCCGCCAGCGTGTGCGATGAGCAGCGTTTAGAAGCTGTTTTCTCCGAGTATAAGCCGCAATTGGTCTTTCATGCGGCGGCACACAAGCATGTTCCTCTCATGGAAAAGCAACCGGCAGAGGCGCTATGGAATAATTCTTTTGGCACCTTGTTCTGCGCTCAAGTGGCCTCACGCCATGGATGCCAAAAATTCGTCCTCGTCTCAACGGATAAGGCCGTCAATCCGGCGAACTTCATGGGTGCATCCAAACGCATTGCAGAGCATTTGATCGGAGAAATACAGCACTCCCCAGATAATAAAACGCACTTCTGTGCCGTCCGCTTCGGAAATGTGCTCGATTCCTCAGGCAGTGTACTTCCTATTTTTCGCCGCCAAATAGCTGCTGGCGGGCCCGTCACCGTTACGCATCCTGATGCAGAACGGTTTTTTATGAGTATTCCTGAGGCTGTCGGTCTCATTCTCCAGAGTGCGGCATTCTCGGATGGCGGGGAAATATTTGTTCTTGACATGGGGGCCCCTGTGAAAATTCGAGAACTGGCTCGTCAAATGATCGAGCTGCATGGATTTGTTCCCGATCGCGATATTTCCATTGTCTTTACTGGATTGAGGCCTGGCGAGAAGTTGACCGAAAAAACGGCCCACGGGACTGAGGGGGATACTGACGGACCGCATCCAAAAATCCGAAAGCTTGTGCCAACAATCCGCAAGCTAGACCTCATTCAAGCCCTTGAGGAAGCCCGGTGGCGCATCCATTTTTCAAATGCAGAAGATATCCGTCGGTGGATGCTCGAGCATGTAGAAGATGCCGTTCCTCGGCAGTTTACCGTTCCAGATTCAAGTGGGGCTTCCATCCCCGGGAAGGCAGAGTCTTCCGATCATTCGAAATCCGCCCCCGTTGTTGTTTGCGCTTAAAGGCGTCTGGAGCTTGTCTCTTTTTGCTGCCCGCGGCAGTTATGCTTATTCTTGAGACTTCGAGCCGTTTCTGATGTAGGATAACATCTCCATTATGATAAAAATGATTTTCACAATTTTTGTTGCGCTCCTTGTCGGCGGAGCCGCTGGATTCCTCATTCACGATCGTATCGCGCCGCCGGATTTGGATTCCAGCTCTCAACGTGCGATCTACGGTTCTCCTGCCGCTAAGTCGGGCGATGCGGTGCCATCCCCATCTCTAGCCGGTAAGCCTGTCGCCTCTCACGCCAATCCCAAGGCAGCGCAAAGCGATACGCAGAACAAATCTCGTGCTCCCTTGCCTAGAGTATCGACATTGCTCGGTGGAGCCCGTAACTATGCGGAGTTTCTGGCAGCCTTTGAAAATATGGTTCCCCGTCTTCGTGGATCCGACCCCCTAGAGCTTGCTAAGAGTACCCTGGAGATGTCCAATGGCTTCGAGAGGGAAGCCACGATGATGTTTGCCTTTGGACAGTTCGCTGAGAGGGATCCGCAGGGAGCCATACGCTTTGTCGAGTCCATGCCCGAAGGAGAGGATCGTGACCAAGCCATTAAGTGGGTTGCATCTGGCTTACAGCCGGGAAACCTTTCCCAAGCGATCGCTGTCGCTGAGAAGATCGGTGACTACGATACGAAAAAGATGATTCTTGCGGAAGTTATCGCTTCAGAAGCGGAGTCGAATCCCGTCGGAGCCATGTCATCTGCGCTCAAGGTCAGCGACCCGCGCATTCGCAGCTTGGCTGTCTCCTCGAGTGCGGAGGCATGGGCTTCATCTGACCCCTCATCCGCATTGAAATATGCCGTCGATAAAGCGTCCCCTTCGGTGCGCTCTCAAATGTTCGTCGCCCTGAGTAGTGCGCCGGATACCGATAGCGCCGTATTGCTTGATGCGGTCGTGCAGCACATGCCCGCAGGGGATGATTTTGAGCACGCTATTGCTGATATCTTTACTAACTGGGCAACTAAAGATCCTATGGCAGCCGCCACGGGGCTTTCCAAGCTTCCACCTGGCCCCTCCACCGCCGCAGCCGCTGCTGAGGTGGCCCAAGCGTTGGTGGATTCCAATCCTGATAAAAATGCAGTTGCAACATGGGCGCTCAATCTGCCCGAAGGCAATGTGCGACTGCAGGGATTGCGTGGCATCTTTGGTGAGTGGGGGAGGTCGGAGCCTCAAGCCGCCTTGGCTCAAGCAGCCAAGCTGTCTGGTGACGAAAGAAAGGCAGCGGTTTCTGAGCTTGTTGATTCTTGGGCAGTCAATAATCCCAATCAGGTGCTTGATTGGGTCTCTCGCGGAGCCGGTGGCTTTAATGATGCGAGTGACGTTGCTACCCAGTCGGCCATGCGCAGTATCGCCTCGAATTCACCGACTGATGCCACCGCCAAGTTGGATTCCGTGGCAGCACCCTACAAGGCTTCGGCAATGAGGGCCATTATGGAATCCTGGTGCCTGCAGGATGCTGAATCAGCAGCTCAGTGGCTTGATAAACAACCTCGCGGGCCTCAGATAGATGGTGCTGCAGGTCTTCTTGCCCGCTCTATTGCCCGAGAAGATCCTGAGACAGCGATGAAGTGGGCGCTCGGAATTTCAAACCCTCAAGGGCGTATGGAAGCGGCTCGGCAGGTAGCTGCCTCGTGGAAGCAGAACGATCCTGTTGCTGCCCGTGAGTATATCAATCGCCAAGGAGGGCAGGATTTGATTTCCCATCTTTTTGCGGAGTAGGAGCATTTGCAAGAGTGAGATTTGTATCGACTGTCCGCATGGCCTGCATGCCTGAGAATCCCTTCTCTTTTTCTGATTTTTATTTTATCTCTGCTCTTCAAGTCTGCGCGGAGCCGCACCAGTAAAGGATTCGCGCAAATGCCCGATAGTGAAAAAAATCTAAAAAAACATTGACGAACTTTCTCACATGAGATTTAGTGACGTATGTATCGTACGGACTAGGGATTAATATTTCTGGGTGCAGTACGTTCACTTAAAAACCAAACTAATATAATGATCAAAAAAATCGCACTACTTGCTTTCGCAAGCATCATGGCTGTTTCTTCTGTTGCATCAGCCGCATCAAGCAAAAAAATCAAGGTCACCAACGAATCCAGTGAAACCTACTACTACAAAGTCGGTGGAAAAACGATCAAGGTTTCCCCTGGTTCTTCAAAGTCGTTTCCTATTCCTGCTAAATCGAAAACCATTAACATTAAAGCGTCCACCAGCAAGGATGGCGGATTCCGTACTGTAGCCACGCTTACTCGCGCCGAAGCAAAAGCAGCGCCTTCCGTTCAATCGAACCCTGTATCGGGCCAGCACACAGATATCTCCAAGTAAGAAATCTGAGATAAACATCTAAATTCACAGAAGGCTTGAGGTGGTAGTTGGCAACCCCAATAATTCCCCTCAAGCCTTTTTTGTGCCTAGGATTTGTTTTAACTCAAGTTGAAAATAAGACGTTGCACAGTCGGTCAAGAGCTTTGTCGACATGACAAATGCCTCTGCCTGGCACTGGTTGAAGCTTTGGATGGATTTATTGGCTAAGTAAACGAGGGCTTTTACAAATGCTAGAGTTGGCCGCTTTTCCCTTTTCTTCTGTCTTACCCGCTTGCTCATATAGCAAGGGCCCAGCCGTATTGGGCTATGTTGGCGATTACTCTCAAACTTTCAAGAACCGAGTTGGGCATGAATCCAATCGGTGACCAAATCTTATAGCGTTTCAATTTAACTCACTTTTATGAACTCAGCTCATAACCGTAAAGGGATCGTTCTTGCCGGTGGTTCCGGATCTCGCCTCCACCCGCTTACATTGGCCGTCAGCAAGCAACTTATGCCTGTATATGACAAGCCAATGGTTTATTACCCGATATCTGCGCTCATGCTCTCGGGTATAAGAGAGATTCTCATTATATCCACTCCGCATGATCTGCCGAACTTCAGGAGTCTCCTAGGTGACGGATCTCAGTTCGGTGTTGAGTTTTCCTACGCCGAGCAACCAAGTCCAGATGGTCTTGCGCAAGCTTTCCTGATCGGTGCGGAGTTTTTGAAAGGCTCGCCAGCGGCTCTGGTTCTTGGTGACAATCTTTTCTATGGTCACGATTTTACTGAGACGCTTGCTGCAGCCGCTTCCGATTTTGAGAACGCCACAGTGTTTGGATACGAAGTAGCCGATCCTCAGGCCTATGGTGTCGTTGAGTTTGATGTTGACGGACGTGCGATTTCCT
>CAMBAQ010000160.1 GCA_945863785.1 Chthoniobacter flavus | reverse complement strand
GGGACATCGCCGCAGGCAACGCTCCCAAGACCGTCGTTACGGCTCCACCTACGCGGGTTCTCATCGATGCCACCAGTGCCAATATCCAAACCGACCTTGGCGGCCTCGCCACTGGCGGAGGCATCGGCGTTCTTGCCGCCGTAGAGAATGTCGAACCGGGAGCGGTGAACCTTATTGCTCCTAAAGGAACGGTTGACGCAGGTGATGCAGGCATTCGAGCCACAGGCGACATTAAAATCGCGGCTGCGGCGGTTGTGAATGCAGACAACATCGCAGCCGGGGGCACTTCCACTGGAGTTCCCTCCTCGCCCACAGTCGCCGCACCGAACATCGGCGGCCTGACTTCCGGTTCCTCGTCATCCGCCGCAGCGAGCAGTGCCGCCAACCAGGTGAGCCAGCAATCCAAGCCGGAAGAGAAACCTATCGAGGAAACCCCGTCACTGATCACCGTCGAGGTCCTCGGCTATGGCGGCGGTGACAGTTCATCCGAAAAAGAGGATGAGGAGACTTCGGCGGAGGGCTAAGTGGACAAATCTCCCCACTGGATTTTAAATTCCCTCCTTGCCTGCCTGGTGGTCGTTCTGACCACGATCGCTCTCGACGGCGCAGCCCGTCTTGGCAGCGTGGAGAAAATCTCCGCAGTCACTTTTTCGGAAACGCTGCCGAATTCGAAATCACTGCCTCCCGGATCCCGTCAGGAAACCATTCTTCTACCCCAAGCCTCCGTGGATGCCCGTTGGTGGGTGATCCACACGCGCGAGATGCTTCGCGAAGGGGCCTGGCGGATTCGCCACAGCGACTTGGACAACGCGCCCACCGGCCGCGAAGTGCACTGGAGTTCCTTCCTCATGTGGGTTCTATCGGGCCTTGCGTGGATACGCTCGTGGGGCACCGGCGAGCCTTTACACCACTTCGTGGCGGATGCCGCGCTGGCGGTCGGCCCATTTTTGATGGTCGCGCTTCTTGGCGGATTGGCTCTCATGATCGCTCGCGTATGGGGGGGGTCGACTGCTCTCTTTTACCTCTTGGTTCTGCTGACAACCCGGGCCGTGACGCGCACCTTTTTTCTTGGCGAGGCCGATCACCACGGGATCGTGCTGGCCTTTGCCTCAGCGTGTCCGCTGGCACTCCTTGCGGGCGGGGGTGGTTTTTCCAAAACACAAAAATCCAAGCGGGAAAAACGGCCTGGGGAAACAAGCCTGAGCTGTTGGGTTATCGTCTCCGGCATCTCTGGCGCGGCGGCCTTGTGGGTGAGCGCCTCCACCACCCTGCCGATCCTCGCGGGCACCGGCTTGGGAATCCTCGCCTGCGCCCTCCTGCTCAAAACGGAACCCGGCACGCGGCACGCGCCGGGAATTTGGTTTCTCTGGGGTCTCTCGGGATGTCTGGCAAGCCTGGCATTTTACCTCTTAGAATATTTCCCAGGCCACATGGGGTGGCGCTTGGAGGTGAACCATCCCCTTTATGCCTTTGCCTGGCTGGGTGGCGGTTGGATTCTCGACAAAGCTGCAGCTTGGCGCTCGTCAGGACGATTTTCCATCAGAGGCTTCACTGATTGCCTTCGCTTGATTCTCGCTTTGGCGGTTTGCGCCGCCCCGTTGGCCGCCATCCTATTCGCCGGGGACCGCGTCTTTTGGATTTCGGACAAATTCCTTCTCTCACTCCACAAGGAATACATCCTCGAGTTCCAGAGCCTTATTGGTCTTTACGGAAAAGAAAAACAGCCCCTGTGGATTCCGCTTTTCTACCACTTCTGGATTTTTGCCATTGCCGCCGGGATCGCCTTTTTGGGAATCCGTCGATCCATCGACTGGAGGCTTCGTTGCGATCTTTGCCTTCTGGCGCCGCCGGTTTTCGTGATGCAGTTGCTCGCTGTGTGGCAGGTGCGCTGGGGATCCGCCGCTGCGGCACTTTGGGCGCTCATGGCACTGGCCGTCTTCGCTGCATTTCTTCGTTTACCGAGCAGCAATTCCACACGCACTTTCGGTGTCATGGGAGCCTTGGCCTCCATTGCGGTCGCATTCTTCAGCGCCACGCTCCCGACTGCGGTCGCCAGCTACCAGGAGGAGACCACAGCCTTGAACTCGCCCATCGCGGAGTCGATCGGAGGCAACCTCCTCCTGCGTGATGTGGCCCGCCGCATTTCGGAATCCTCGCCGGGCACCGTGCCAACCGTTTTAAGCGGCCCGAATTCCTCAACCGAGCTTTCCTACCAGGCCGGACTCAAAACACTCGGCACGCTCTACTGGGAAAACATGCCGGGGCTCAAGGCCGCCGCCCACATTTTTGCCGTCCCTGATGGAGACGAGGCCCTGCGGTTGCTCACCGCCTCCGGAGTCACACACATCGTCGTGCCTTCTTGGGACAACTTCGCCGCCGCCTACGACGATCTTTTGGCGAAAACCGAGGGACGCCCCGGCGGCATGGCGTTTTTCAAATCCATTCTGGAAAACGAGGAATACCCGACATGGCTGCGCCCGTTTGCCTACCCCATTCCAAGCACCTCGGGCATCGATTCCCAGTCGGTAAGAATCTTTGCAGTTCTCCCTGCGCAAAACGCCTTCGAATCTTGGTTCTACAGAGGCGTCTATCATTTTGAATCCGGTCAGCCGGAAAAAGCGAAGCGGGCATTCGAACATGCGGCACTCCTTCGCCCCACCGATGCACGCGTTAAAACCTATCTTGAGAATCTCCCGACTTCTCCTTCAAACTCCACACAGCCATGAAAACCACACTTCTACTCGCCTCGATCCTGCTCCTTGGCCAACTCCACGCCGCCGACCCCGCTTCGGCGGCTTCCGAATTGGAAGCCGCCGCATCCTCGGGAAATGCCACCGCGCAATTTCAACTCGGCCGAGCTTATTTTCGGGGTGACGGCGTTGCCGCCGATAAAGCCCAAGCCCACCAATGGATTTTGAAATCAGCCGAACAAGGCAACCCTGATGCCATCACAAGCATAGGGTATTTTTATTCTCAGGGAGTCGTCCTTGAAAAAGACGAAGCCAAGGCCATCGAGTGGTTCCGCAAAGGCGCGGAAGCCGGATCGGCGAAGTCCCAAATGAACCTCGGCCTCATGCTCCGACAGGGAAAAACCATCACCCTCAACCATGATGAAAGCATGCTATGGCTGGAGAAGGCCGCTGCCACCGACGACCCCGATGCCGTCCGCACCCTCGGCCAACTCTATTTTCTAGGTGACGCCCTCCTCATGCCCGCTCCATCCAAGTCGATTCCCTACCTCACAAAAGCCGCCGAAGCAGGCGATCCGGCCTCCATGAACATGCTCGGTGTGGCCTACCGTGAAGGCCAAACAGGAACTATCGACAAGGAACAAGCCAAGGCGTGGTTTCGCAAAGCCGCCCAGCTTGGTGAACTGAAGGCCCAGTCGAACCTCGGTCACATTCTCGGAGTGGAATCCCCGACAAGTCGGGACCGCAAAGAGGCGCTTAAGTGGCTGCTCATTGCCAAAGAACAGGGCGAGGCCACAGCCACAAAAACCTACAAGGAAATCCTTCCCACTTTCCCACCGGCCCTTCTCGCTGCCGCCCAAAAGGAAGCCAACAAATTTCTTATCATCGCCCGATCCAAATCTTCCAAAACAGCTGCTTCCCCAGAAGAAAAACAGCACGCGAATGCCGCGAATCCACACGAATAGAATGGCGATCCGATTCAAGCGGAATCTTGACAGATAAGCTCAAAGACATATGTTGTGACATATGAAAGCCGTAACCATTCATTTGGAGGAATCTGTTTATTCCGAATTTCAAACGCTAGCCAGAAAATCCAAGCGAACTGCCTCGGAGTTGATCCGTGAGGCAATGGATTTGTATCGGCAAAAAGTCAAAAAAAACACCCACTCCCTCCTCGATCCTCCCCCGCCTGCCTCCGTGGGGGGCTTTCTTCAACCATGGTCCGACCGCTCCGAGATGCTTGACAACTTTTTTAACCGCGAATGATCGGTCTCGATACCACAGTCTTGATCGCCCATGAACTCACTGAAGCTCCCCTGCATCGGCAGGTGAGGAATCACATTGCCTTGCTCTGCCGCGAAAGGGGCACCCGGTTGGGCTTGGCTCCCCAAGTGCTTCAAGAGTTCATACATGTGTCCACAGATCCTCGCCGTTTCCAGCAGCCTCTAACGATGGATCAAGCATTATCACGCGCCAACTTCTGGTGGGATGCTTCCGAGGTGGTTCATTGCCACATCACCGACAAGGCTTGGCATCATGCCATGAGCTGGATGGAAAAGTATTCCTTGGGGCGAAAACGCATTCTGGATACCACATTGGCTGCCACCTACCACGATTGCGGCATCCAATTATTGGCTACGGCAAATCCCGCCGATTTCGCAGTTTTTGGTGTTTTTCAATTTGAATCTTGGGCCCAGACTTGATGACACGCTTGAGATAGATTTTTGAGAAGAATGCTCCATTTCCCCTGATGAGTAAGATTTCCAATCCCATTCACGGTCCCGTTGCGTTGGAGCGTGCGCGTTTTTCCTTCAGCGCCTCCTTGGCGGCTTTGATGTGGTATTGATTGTAGGCCTGATATCCGAAAAGGGTTATATAGCGCTCGTCGGCAATTAATCTCGCGGCTTCCCACACGTCCTCCT
>CAMBAQ010000159.1 GCA_945863785.1 Chthoniobacter flavus | reverse complement strand
ACCGACACCGACTCCGACACCGACACCGACTCCGACTCCGACTCCGACACCGACACCGACACCGACACCGACACCGACACCGACTCCAGGTGATGATCACGGGAACACAAAAGAAACGGCAACAGGGCTCATTGTTCCCAGCACCGTATCTGGGGTTATTGAAATTAACAGTGACGAGGATTGGTTTAAGTTTGTGGTAACCACCAGACAGCAGATCACAATAAAAACATCAGGTTTCTTGGACACATATGGATATATCCTTGATTCGAATGGATCTGAAATCGCATATAATGACGATAACATAGATCTTAACTTTCAAATTGTCCAAGTGCTTGATCCAGGTACGTATTACGTCCGAACGCATTCCTACTACAAGGCCTATAGTGGAGCATATCAACTCAATCTCACCGGCCAAGCAATACCTGAACCTGAAATACGCATTACAGGAAATAATGTCGAAATTCAAAATGGCGATAACTCTCCATCCCCGAACGATTTTACCAACTTTTACAATGCTGTTTTCACAAATGATTCCGGCGCACCGGTCGATAGGACATTCATTGTCGAAAATATCGGAACTGCGGATCTCAACATCAATGGAAGTCCAGCAGTTAGCATTACGGGTCCTGATGCAGCTCAGTTTAAGGTTATCTTTAAGCCTACCTACAACATAGGAGCAGGCCAATCATCGAGTTTTGGATTAAGATTTTCGCCCAACACGACCGGTGATTTTACGGCAACGGTTAATATCGCCAACAATGACCGCAATGAGCCGCTTTATTCCTTTTCCATTTATGGTAGTGGCATAGCCGCGACGGATGACCATGGGAATACATTTAATGAAGCCACCCCGACAGCCGGCGTTACATCAAGCTTGAACGCTTCTATAAACTATGCCGGTGATGTGGATGTATTTAAGATTAATGTTGTTGCGAATACGAGTGTCAATATTGTAAGTTCTGGAAGAACTGATGTATTAGCCTATCTTTACAATGAAGGAGGGGTGCTCATAGCGTCTGATGATGATGGTGCCGGTGTTCCTAATTTTCGGATCACAGCCAATTTGGCTCCAGGCATCTACTATGCCAAAGTCACAGGGTATGATAACACCACTAGTGGGGGCTACGCGTTAATGATTTCGAGATGACAGGCGCGGAGTGTGTTTTTGGATTTGCCCGAGGAGGCACGTTGCTGCGCTTTTTTGCGGATTTCACCATCACTACCCGCAAAGAATTCGGCATTATATTCGACCCAGACTTAAAAATGCTTTGTGAACCACTCGCCGAAAGCGGGAAGCCGAATCTGGTGAGGAAAATACTCTTCTTCTAATAAGTTGTACGGGTTAGAGCGCTGTCGGCAGGGGTCTTATTTTTTATTTCCATCTTGGAGCAGGCTGGTTTTTACCCAAGCTGACCACGGGGTTCCTTGGGGTGGTTGCCCGAAGAGCGTTTCGAGCACGTCCGTGCTGTCTTTATGGAGTGGGTGCACGGGTTGATCTGCTATGGCCCCAAGGAAAGGCATAAGCAAATCGTGGGGGCGGTTGAGCATGTCGTTGAAGAGGACTTCGGCGGCTGGCTGTGGTAGCGAGTTGGAAGCAACTAAGCGCGACCAAGTCGGGCAAGTGGTATCATCAGAAAGGTTCGAAATGTGGTGCGCCGCCTCAGCCTGACGTTCAGGGGCGAGCCTGGGGAGAGTTTCAAGGAGTTTGTTTACAACGCCGGTGAAATCCAAACTTGTATTGGATAGCACATCGGAAATGGGATCAGCTGGCGCTATCTGGTTCACAGCGGGATTCGCTTGAGGGGATGGTGCGGGAGGCGGGAGTGGTTCCTGCACATTTCTAGGCGAAGATGGAATTTCTTTTTTGGGAGACAGTGCCTGAGTTGAGTGCTCGGGAGTTTGGCTTTCCTCTTTTGTGAAAAAGAGGAGGAAGGCGAGCAGGGCCACTGTGGCGCTAAAAAGACCCAAAATCACAGCGAGCATTTTTTTATTCGACATAATCAATCACGTGCACAAGTTGAAATATGCACTATTTCTGCGGAATGGGAAGCTTGGGGCAATCCTATTTTGGGCTGTGCGTGGCAGTCAGTCATAGCTCAAGGTTTTGTTTTTTGATCAAGAAATCACTAGGATTTCGTTTTTAGGTCAGGGTAGAGTTTATATCACTACTCTGTTTTGACAAAAAAAGTTCTATTTACTTTGCTCTTGGTGGCTGGGCTCTCCCTCTCGCCTATGTTTGCTGGTACTGTCGTGCGGTGCGACAGCAACCTAGGAGAGTTTGACCTTCAGCTTTTCGATGCCGAGAAGCCTAAGACCGCAGCTAATTTGCTCGCCTATGTGAAGGGCGGTGCCTTCAAGAACTCCATTATACATCGTAGCGTGCCGGGTTTCGTCGTGCAGGGTGGCGGCTTTTTTCTGGACGGAAAATCGCTCAAGCCCGTGACGGCGGGGAGTCCGGTGGTCAATGAGCCTGGTATTTCCAACCTGCGCGGCACTGTGGCCATGGCAAAACTGGGTGGGAATCCGAACAGTGCAACGAACCAGTGGTTCGTTAACCTCGCGGACAACTCAGCCAATCTGGACGCGCAGAATGGCGGGTTCGCCGTCTTTGGAGAGGTTTTGGGAAATGGCATGAATGTCGTGGATGCAATCGCGGGGCTGCCAACTTACAATGCCACAGCCGACCTTGGCGGCGCATTCACAGACCTTCCTCTTCGCAATCCAGCGCTGGATGTAGATAACCTCGTTCTTTTCTCTTCGGTTGTCGCGTTGCCTAAGGGGACTGTTGTTGTGGACTGCGACTTTTCGAGCGGATGGAATGGATTCTCCGCAGGGTTCGCGGATTTGCCGGCGAACTATGATCCGCTTCAATACGATCTCATTGGCGACATCCGTGCGCTGCCGGCAAATTTAGGTGGTGGCGATGCGCTGTTTCTTTCGGGAGAAAATCACAGTGATGATCTCTGGATGTATGCGAAAAAAAAGATCACGGGACTCAAGCCAAATACCATTTACAAGATCACGATGGATCTGGAGATGGCGTCGAATGTGCCAGAGGGGCTAATTGGCGTTGGGGGATCGCCCGGCGAGAGCGTGTTTGTCAAATTAGGGGGCTCAACAATGGAACCACGAGAGGTGGCTGACTCTCTAGCTTGTCTGCGAATGAACCTAGATAAAGGCCAACAATCCACAGATGGGACGGCAGCCAAGATGGTCGGAAATATCGCTAAAATTGGAGATGCCACCGACCAATACGCAAGGATTTATCGTGATAACAGGGAGGGCACACAGGAGGTCACGTCATCCGCTGATGGATCGCTCTGGGTGTTTTTCGGCACGGATTCAGGGTTTGAGGCAACAACATCATTATACTACACGAGACTCACGGCCATTTTTGCTCCTGATCGCTCGGCTCCCAAAAAAGACTCACCACTTAGTGGTGCATTTGTTGGGCAATTTGAGGCTGGATCGACTCGTGGGCAACTCGAAATTCAGGTGGCGAAAGGCAAATCTTGGAGCGGGACGGTCATTCTTGAGGGAAATAAAACCAGTTTGCGTGGTGTTTTTGATTCAGATGGAGACTCTGTAATTGGACTTGCTTCTAATGGAGGGAGTCTTGATCTTACGTTTGAAACGATCGGACTCGACGATGGCGTGTGGGACGATTCTGATGTCGTCCACATTGCCGCCATAGTGCGATTCAACGGGCAAGAATCCTCCTTCCTATGCTATCCCGCTCCGCTTACCGGAATCAATGGGCCCCTAGCGGATAAATCCATAAATACGTTATTTGAAAGCAAGGGGGATTCCGCTCAAGCTTTTGGCCATGGCTACGCTGTCGCCAAAGCTGCTAAAAACGGCGTCTTCAAATTCGCAGGTCGATTGGCGGATGGAACAGCCCTATCGGGTACTTCGCGCGCGGTGAAAGACGATGCAGGCAAATGGATTTTACCAATAGCCTTTCCGTTGTCGGCCACGAAAGGCTTTTTGTATGGCCGGGCTGACATCGAAACTTCCCCTGATCTGAACGCCGCTCAATCGCATTTGGTTTCTCAGGAGCCCTTGGTCTGGATACGCCCCGCGAATAGCAATGCCGTCAATTTCAAGGCCGGCTTTACTGAGAGGCTTGATGTGTTCGGCCGTGTTTGGAGTTGGACAAAAGGGACAAGCATTTTGGGGGCGGCAACAACATGTCAACTCGCGCTCGATGCCAGCACATCTATCCTCTCGGGCGCATTGACATTGAATGGAACGTGGAGTGCTTCGAATAAGCCGGCATGGAGCAATGCTCCTGCGGCGTTTACCTTCAAGGTCGATCCAGCGACGGGAGCTTTTTCTGGCAAGGTTCCTCTTAGCAATGCCGCCAAGGCGGCAGTAGCTCCTTTCCAAGGGCTGATGCTCAATCCGGGTGTTGCTCAGGGCGACCAGCAGTTGCTGGGCGGGGGATTTGTAACGGGGGCGGAGGCATCAGGAATCATCGAGATCACTGCTCCGAAACAATAAAGCAGGCTAATTTTTGCTTTGCCCTTGGGGCCGATCAACTCCGGCCGATGCTGGTGTATTTGAATCCAGCGGCGCGCACGGTGGTGGGGTCCATGATGTTGCGACCATCAAAGATGAGTGGTGTGTGCATGGCTTTCATGAGCTCGACGAGGTCCACGGTGGTAAATTCTTTCCACTCGGTT
>CAMBAQ010000158.1 GCA_945863785.1 Chthoniobacter flavus | reverse complement strand
GGTGTCCGAAGGAAGGGTCGCAACTAATGCGTCCAGATTCGCGGCGGCGGATTTCAGCGCCTCAAGGTGCGCTGCAGAGTCACGGTCACGGAAGGCGTGATCGGCTCCGATATCGAGGCGCGTTTGGACAGCTACTCTGAGGTTTTGATAAAGGCTCATGTTGCGGAGGGCTCCTCCTCAAGAGTCTCAGGCTGGAGGTTCTCCACAACGGAGGCAGCGATCGCGATATCTTCACTTGCGAGGATCTCGGATTTTCCGAAAACATTCGCCACGCTTTGATCGGATTTCACGGAGTCCTCTGATTTTCCGCTAAACTTCACGCTGACGAGTTTGCTCACACCGTGTTCCTCCATGGTCACACCATAAAGCATATCTGCGCGACTGATCGTGCGTTTGTTGTGCGTGATGACGACGAACTGGCTCTGACCGGTGAAACGGTCGAGGATTTTGATGAAACGCGTGATATTCGACTCGTCCAACGGCGCATCCATTTCGTCCAGCACGCAGAAGGGGCTAGGCTTAACCATGTAAATGGCGAAGAGGAGCGAAACGGCTGTCATCGTTCGCTCGCCACCCGAGAGGAGGCTGATGCTCTGGAGTTGCTTGCCGGGCGGCTTTGCAATGATGTCGATTCCGCTCTCAAGCGGGTCGTTCGCATCCACCAAAACGAGATCCGCACGTCCACCGCCAAAAAGCTCGGTGAACATCTCTTGGAAGTTGATGCGGACTTTTTCGAAGGTGTCTGCAAAGAGCGCCTTGGTCGTTTGGTTGATCTTCGCGATGACCTCCAGAAGCTCGGCTTTCGAGGTCACCAAGTCTTCGTTTTGTTTTTCCAAAAATAGATACCGTTGCTCGAGCTCTTCGAATTCCTGAATGGCATCGATATTCACCGGCCCCATCGAGTCGAGGCGCGTAGTCAGCTCACTGACAAGTTGCTCAATGCGGCCCCAAGGAATGGATCCACTTTGCGTTGGCAGTGGCTCAATCTCCGATTCCACCTTGGGCGCAGGTGTAGCCTCATCACCCTCTTCGGGAGAATCGGTTTTGCCCTGATCACGATCCCGAAGGGCGCAGAGGAGCGCGTAGGTATCCGGCTCGAAGGCCTCCAAATCGGCCTGATAGCGCTGCGTGATATGAGTGCGAATATTTTCCAACCGCATCTCACTCTGGGCGGCTTTCACTTCCAATCGACTGCGCTCGTCTTGGAGTTGCGCGAGTTGCTGCCGTGCGGCTCGAAGCGCGTTGTCCACGGCTTCGGCTTGGGCGTTAACCTCCGAACGACGCGCCATCAGCGCGTTCAGCTTGGCTTCCTCCATAGAGAGTTCTTCGCGCCATTCCGTAATGGAAATTTCGAGCGAAGCGTTCTCTGCGGCGAGCGATTCGATGCGGGATTCGTAGTTGGAGATATCGACACGGCGGGCGTCGAGAAGCTCGTTGAGCTCGATGATACGAGCGGCCATCGGTCCGCGTTGGCGATGGAGACCTTCCTGTTGCTGACGCTCGGTCGCTACCCGCACGCGGATTTCATTAAGCGCATCGGAAGCAGCGCTTTCATTTTCACGGGCGACTTGGATGCGCGTTTCACAGTCATTGCGCGTGGCCCGGCATCCGTCGAGAGCACAGGTCGTTTCGGCTATGCGAGCCTCGAGTTCGCCCAGTCGCGCTAGGCTGCTGCTTATAGCTTCCTCGATCGAGATGGTTTCACGCTGGAACGATCCGCGTTTGGCTTCGATATCCGAGAGCTGGCGCTCCATGTGGCGGCGCTCATTTTCGATGGAGGCGGATTCCACCTGCGCGGCCTGCTGGGTATCGCGAGCATGACGAAGGCGCGTCGTCGCGGCTTCCATAGCAGCAACAGCGTTCGAGCGAGTGGCCGCTAGATTCTCGATCCGCGCCGTTGCGGAAGCGAGCGCGATTTCCAAAGTTTCGATTTGCACCTTTCGTTGCAAAGTCGACTGACCCGTATTGTCGCCGGACTCCCCACCATAAATGAGTCCGCTGTGACTGATGAATCCGCCCTCGAGTGCAGAGAAAGCAAATGCCGGATTTTCAGATCGCAGACGGAATGCGTCGCTCATGTTTTCGACAACGAGCACGCCCTTTAAAAGCTGCCGCGCCAAAATAGCACCCTCGCCATCTCCTCTCACGCACTCCGAGGCGCGCCCAAGAACACCAAAGGGAAGACCTCCATCGGACGCATCCGTGATGCTTGAAATCCAGTTGCCGGGAATCACCGCCGCGCGGCCGAGCTTTTTTCCCTGGAGCGTGTGAATGGCGGCCTTTGCGGCATCGGGATCGCGGAAGATCACGGCCTGCAAAGCCGGTCCGAGCGCCGCTTCAATGGCGGGAATAAAGCGTTCTTCCACCTGAATGTGCTCGGCCAGCGTGCCCGCGAGCGCACTTTGAAAAAACTCTGGATTGTCGAGTCCGCGCAAAACAGCCTGCGTTCCTTCATCCAAACCTTCACCCTGCTCCTGAAGCTGACGCAGAACTTCCAAGCGGGACTCCACGCCGGCGGCCTCTTTGCCCGCTTCGTTCATCACAGCGTCGGCATTCTGCCTGTCGAATTGGGCTTGGTCGTGGTCAGCGATGGACGCTGCGACCTCGGCCTGCGAATGCTCCAAGGCCAATTGCGCAGAATCCTTCCGGAGCTGGAGGTCCTCCATGTTGGCAGAAAATTCCGCTGCCTGGCGCGTGGTGGTGTCGATCTCGCCTTGGAGGAGATGCATTCGAGTCTCACCCGATTCCCGACGACTCGCGGCGGTCGATATCTCGGCGCGGAGCGAATTCAGTCGGGATTCCAAGCCTGAGAACTCTGAGCTATTTGCGGACAACTCTCGCTCCACACCGATGCGCTCTTCGCGAAGCGCGGAGAGCCTTGCCGTATGCTCATCCAGAGTCGCTTGGTGCTGACCGAGACTCTCGACCATCTGCATGAGCATTACATCCGTCTGCTCGATTTGCTCCTCTTGGGTGCGGATTTTCTCTTCCGCTTGGCTGATATCCAATCTGTGGCGATCAATCAGCGTGGTCGACTCGGCACTCCGCTCGTGGTTGGTTTGAATCCGATTTTCGGCCGAAAACACACGGTTGCGGAGCGTTTGCATTCCGTCACGGATTGTTTCCGCCTCGGTTTCCAGTTCCTGCAAGCCTTGCCTGATCTCGGCGAGTTCGGCCTCTTGGCTCGCGATCTCCTGCTCGTGGCCCTGCCGCGTTTCATCGCCGCCATTGAGCCGTGAACGCAAGGTATCCAACTCGCCGGATAGATTGCGGTAATTATTATAAGAAAGGTGCGTGTCGAAAACGCGCAAATCCTGAAGAATGGATTGATAGCGCTTGGCCTTGGCTGCTTGCCGCTGCAGCGATCCGATCTGCCGCTTCACCTCTTTGATGATGTCCTGAACGCGCACGAGGTTCGACTCGCTGAATTCCAACTTCCGTAGCGCTTCTTTCTTCTGCGACTTGAATTTCGTGATCCCGGCCGCCTCTTCGAAAATGGCGCGTCGATCCTCCGGGCGATTGCTCAAAATCTGATCGATCTTGCCCTGCTCCATGATCGAGTAGGCGCTGCGTCCGACGCCTGTATCCATGAACAGTTGGTGGATATCCTTCAGGCGGCAGGCTGTTTTGTTGAGAAAATATTCGCTTTTTCCGTCACGATACACGCGGCGGGTAATGCGAACTTCATTCCACTCCACGCCCAATTCTTTCTCGCACTCTGCAAAGGTCATCGAAACCTCCGCCATTCCCAACGCCGGTCGGCTATCCGTCCCACTAAAAATCACGTCCGACATCTCCCCGCCGCGAAGCGCCTTGGCCGACTGCTCGCCGAGTACCCATCGGATCGAGTCGAGGACGTTGGATTTTCCGCAGCCGTTTGGACCGACCACGGCGGTGACCTCCCGATGAAAATTCAGGATGGTTTTTGCGGCGAAGGATTTGAATCCGATGATTTCCAGAGATTGCAGATACATGGGAATTCGGTTAAAAGATGGTTCTGAGCCTAGAGAGCGACCTTGCTAGAACAAGAAAAAAATACAACATCAAGGGCGCTTTTCCATCCTCTACCACAATATATTGAGATATCATATGAACGACCCTCGCATTGATGAACTTATTGAATTCGTTCGGATTCCCAGCGTTTCCGCCCAAAGCACCCACCAACCCGACATGCACTCTTGTGCCGAGTGGTTGCTAGCGAAGTTCCTCGCGATCGGCCTCGAAGCCCGACTCGAACCCACCGCCGGCCACCCTGTGGTTTTAGCGAAAACGCCCCGCGATCCCGCCAAGCAAACGGTACTGATCTATGGTCACTACGATGTCCAGCCGCCGGAGCCCCTGGAACTCTGGACCTCGCCGCCGTTCGCTCCCGAAATCCGTGACGGCCGTCTCTACGGGCGCGGGGCCAGCGACAACAAGGGGCAGATTTTAGCTCACATTCTCGGCGTCGGCGAAGCGCTTGCGGAGGGTCCGCTCCCGGTGAATGTGATTTTTCTCATCGAAGGCGAGGAGGAGATCGGGAGCACTAACCTCACGACATTTTTGGAAAAAAACCGCGCCGAACTGTCTTGCGATGCCATCGCCATCTCGGACACCGGAATGGCCGCCGAGGGCTACCCGACCCTCAGTTACGCGCTTCGAGGCATCGCCACGATGGAAGTGAAAGTCATCGGGCCATCGCATGATCTTCACTCCGGCATCTATGG
>CAMBAQ010000157.1 GCA_945863785.1 Chthoniobacter flavus | reverse complement strand
ATGCTCCAACTCATTTTCGTATTCACACTGGGTACGGCCGGACTTGTTCTTAACGAACTCACCGTTGCTGGCGTTGGCTTCGCTTCCGTTATGATTGGATTGAGCGTCGACTACGGATATTTCGTTTACCAACGATCTCTCACACATACAGGTTCAACTCGATCTCTTCAGTGGGACTGCATTCAAAGTATCATTTGGACGGCAGGGACTACCGCGGCAGCATTTTTCGCTTTAAATTTTAGCAGTCTACCAGGCCTTTCACAACTCGGTAACATGGTGGGCATCGGAGTCTGTATAGGAGCCGTTATTATGCTGGGAATTTTTGCACCTCTGGTGAAAAAAATCCGTAAGACTTCCTGCACCTCGTACTCCTCCAGACTCGACCCCATCATATCGTCAGATTCATTTTCCAAAATCGGCTTTTGGGTCACTCTGAGTTTGGTTGGAGTTTTTATTGGCACCTTACTAGTCAAGGGGCTTCCCAGTTCTGATTTTTCATCATCGACATTTCGCCCCCGCAACAGCGAATCGCACCAAGCTCTAAGCCAACTCTACACTCGTCTGCAAGATAGTCGCGCTTGTCTTAGCCTGATCGTTTCTGGAAAAAACTAGGATGAAATTTGGATGAGGCTTAAAAGTGCAGAAGATGCCTTGGAGACAGCGAAATCCAATGGATACGTCACGCGTATTCTTTCTCCGCTAACATTGTGGCCAACTTCTGCCACGCAGTCATCAAATCTTGAAGAACTGCTACCTCTAACACTCCAAAAAAACCGTTTAAAAAAAGCGATCACCGATAATGGATTTACAGAAGAAGCATTTGCTCTCACCTCATCTGTTTTGGATCAAGTTGCGGAATGGAAAAACTCTTCTCTACCTATCTGGCCAAGTGACCCTGCTAGCGCATGGATTCTAAGAAGAATGGCCCGTCATGAAGCGCCAAATTATCTGGCCTTTGGCGTTGTGGAACCGGTTGCAGGATACGAAAGCACCTTAGTCGACTCAATCCAAGCCCCAGGCGTGCATCTGGTAAGCTGGACCGTTCTGGGTGAGGAGTTAAAGCAAACTCTTCCAAAAGAAATTTTAAATGTTTCTGCGGCTTTGATTGCAGGAATCCTTCTTATTCTTTTGATAGCCCTGCGAAGCATAAGATCTGTTCTCGTTTTTGCTGTCACAACCGCGCTGGTATTAGTCTGCCTAGCTGGGGCGATGTCCTTGTTCGACATGAAATGGGGTTTCTTCAATCTTGCGGCTGTTCTTCTGCTCCTTGGAACTGGAACTGACTACAGCATTTTGCTCCTTCTTGCCTTTAAGCGGTGCGGCAATGCTGGACAGGCTCAGAAACAATGCGCCGCCGTTATTTTTCTCTGCAGCTCATCTAGCATTGCTGGGTTTGCAACACTCGGTTGGGCCAGCAACCTAGGCTTGGCAACCCTTGGTCAAACTTGTGCTATTGGACTTCTCATTGACGCCATGATTTCCCTCTTTCTCTTACCGCATGCCTGTCGATACTTTTTAGAAAAACGAAATGCACCCGCGATGCATTTTTGCAAATGAAGAATATTTTGAACTACGGACTTCTAGCAACCTATGAGTAATCCGACTTCACGTGTAGCTATCACTGGGTATGGTTGCGTCACTGCATTAGGGGAGGACGCCTCTTCCACGTGGGATGCCTTGATAGAGGGGAAAACCGCCCGTGCCCCAATAACAGAAATTTCTATTGATGGCTGTCGCGTCAGAGAGGGAGCGCAAGCCCGATTGCCTCTTTTAACAGGGCATAACCAAAAGCAAATTTCCAGACTCAGTAGAGCTTCTCGTCTCCTCATCCCTGCAGCCAGCGAAGCTCTTGGAAAAGCCGCCTTATTGAAATCAAATGGGATGTGCGAACTCAGCCACCTAGACACTTCCATAGGCACCACAGCATGCGGAATGGAAATGGGGGAAGGCTTTTTGAGGTCTGTTTGGAATAACCAACCACGAGGGCGTGGTAGTCTTTTAGCTCACTATCAAGCCCAACAACAAGTTGGGGAGCTGCATCGACATTTTGGCTTCACAGGGTCAACGACACTTATAGCTAATGCCTGCGCCAGCGGATCCAACGCAATAGGGCACGCCGCAGATCTTATTCGTTGTGGCATGGCGGACATTGTTCTCACGGGCGGGTACGATGCCCTTTGTGAATTGGTATTCTGCGGTTTCGATGCCCTTCTCACATTAGCCCCAGAAGCGTGTCGACCTTTTGATCGAGGCCGTAATGGACTTATGTTGGGGGAAGGTGCGGGGTTTTTAGTTCTAGAAAAAGAGTCCCTCGCCCGAACACGCGGAGTCAAGATTCATGGATTTGTAGCTGGCTATGGCCACACAACCGATACGGGTCACCTCACGCTTCCAAATCAGGATGGGATTTTTGTCGAAACAGCCGTGCGAGACGCATTAAAAAATGCCGAATTGGATGTATCGCAAATCGGATACATAAACGCCCATGGCACCGCTACACCATTCAATGACTCCGCGGAAGCCAAAGCTTATCGGAGGATTTTTGGAAATACACCGGCACGACTCAGTTCAACTAAAGCAGCCCTTGGTCATACGCTGGGTGCAGCTGGTTCCATTGAGGCTGTGCTAAGTTTGCTAGCACTTCAAACAGGCAAACTCCCACCGCAAATCAACCTTATTGACCCAGAGCCCGATGTAAAAGATATGCTTGTTAAAATGGGGGAAACAGCGGATTTGGATGCCGTACTAAGCGTGAATCTTGGTTTTGGCGGATCAACTGCAGCCCTAGCCCTCTCACGCTCATGATTATAGAGATTCTATCAACAGGATCTGTTTCTCCGATTGGAGTGGGTAAAATTGGATCACCAGAAAAATGCCCAGAGATTAGCCTAGTGGGCTCCAGCGCAACACACCCAGTCGCGCTTGTAGATAAGAATGCTCCTGAAATTCTAAAATGGTCGAAGGAACCTCGTCTGCGACGAGCCAGCCCCATTTCCTATTACTTGATCGAGGCAGCTAACCAAGCCCTCGCGCCCTTCCCTGATTTGGATCGCACCCGCATAGGTGTAGTGGTCGCATTCTTTCTTGGTTGCGTCGATTATTCGGTCAAGTTTTACCGACAAATCACAACGGAGGGCCGCCGCTATGGAAGCCCAATTCTTTTTCCTGAAACCGTGTTTAATACACCCATTAGCCACGTTGTAGCTAGCCTTGGAATCGAGGGCCCCGTTTACTCCCAGATCGGAGACAAATCAGGTTGGGTGACAGCTCTTCGGACGGCGGAATGCTGGATGAAAAATGGTTCTGCTGACCATGTGATCGTTTTAGGTGCAGAAGAGTTTGATCCCCATGTTTTGGATGCGCTTCATGCTAGCCGTTTACTTAAAAAAGGCCTTCCCATCGCGGAAGGGGCTGGAGCTGTTTTGCTATCCTCCAAAGGAAATGGATCCAGCGTGAAACTTGCAAGCGCCAAAGATGGATATTGTTTTGCGAATAGATCTGAGGCTATTGAAACCGCTGTCGCTTGTTTATCAAACACCCCGTACTCAACTCCAATTCTATCTACTACAAATGGTTGGAACTCTAATACAGAAAGCTTTACTGCAACTGGTAGGGAATGGCTTTTTGATAAGAAGCTGAATTGTGAAGCTTTCACCGCAAGTGCTGCATGGGAAACTATTCGCGGCATCCAACTGATCCAAGAATTGCAACTCACCAGCCTTGTCATTCCTCATTGGGGTATTACGCAGCAAAGTGGAGTTATCCATCTTGTGCGGTAAGTTTCAAACTAGGCTTGAGAAGGCTCTCCTTCTTCGATCGATTGATCATTTGCGGTGTTGAGATTGAACACGGGCCACGATTTCCAACCTTCTTTTATTTCCAAAAGAGCCCAAGCAAAAAGACTTTTTGTAATAATTTTTAGGAGAAACGAACGATTAAAATTAAAACCTGGGAAAAGATCTCTCTGCCCTGAGTTCAATCGTCCAAATCTACCTTCCTCTCTGCGTTTACGGGCAATTGCAGCAAACCTACTATTGTATAGTCGCATAAGGGCGAAAATCGGGGCAGCTTGGGGTGATGTAAATGGGATTTCCTTAAACCCCTCCTCACCATCTTTAAATAAGAAATAGGCTATGAATGAATAATAAAATGCAATATCCAACCTAAAACCCAGTCGCATGATCTCATAATCGCCCAGGTAATCATATTTATTCAAATAAAGGGCCTCGAACATGCGTTGGTAACTCATCCCAAACTGCTTGTTGAGTTTATCAGATAAAACTTGGATATTCTCCCCTTTTCTCCAAGCCATAACGAGATTAACAGCGGCCATTGTTGAAAATGCAATCCAATCCATGCCTGGACTATAAAATGGGTCAATAAACGCCAATGCATCACCGGTTAAAACGAATCCATCTCCTGATTGGACTGTTGAGCTGTAGGGCAGATTGCGGCGGAAATTAATATCGCCCTCAATATATTCCGCGCCATCCATCATTTCACGAGCCACAGGATGCGATGAAAGAAATTCGCGTATTTTTTCGCCAAGTGGCTCCTCTTCGGCCGGCCACTTCGCTCTGCGCTGATCAATTACTACCCCGATACTTGTGTCTCCGCCTTTAAGTGCAATCCACCAAGCCCACCATCCATCTCCGATGATATGATTCGTCGCCGTGCCTCGAATCCCTACATAATTTTTGGAAAGACTAGGGTATTTCTCAGCTAGG
>CAMBAQ010000156.1 GCA_945863785.1 Chthoniobacter flavus | reverse complement strand
TAGTCCAACCGCTCTCGAGTGTGATCTCTTGCCCTTCGCGTGAGATAGTGAAAGGAATCTTCTCGCCCTCACTGCGGACAATTCGCCATTTCACGCTATCCGTTCCACTGAGGAAATGTTTCACCGGTTTTCCGTCCACAGCGAGGATCTTATCGCCTGGGCGAAGACCGGCGGCATAAGCGGGGCCACCCTCTTTCACGAAGCCGAGTACGGGAAAATCAAACTCACTTTGCGGCTTGCCTACTACCCAAACAATGCAAGCCATAGCAAAGGCTAAGCCAAAACTGAAAAGCGGACCGGCGGCAGCCACAATGATTTTGTCCAATGGCTTAACGGGCGGCAAGGTTTCGCGGGGTTGTTCGGCGCCGCCCTCAAGGGCCTCCATTGGAGCCAGTTGAGGAATGGCAACAAAGCCCCCCGCCGGAATCGAACCGAGGCGGTATTCCACCCCGCCGATTTTCTTACTCCAGATTGGCTTGCCGAACCAGATGGCGAATTTCTCCACTACCAATCCGCGCCAGCGTGCCGCGAGAAAGTGTCCCAGTTCGTGGACCACAATCAGGAGGTTAAAAATCAAAACCACTTCGAGGCAGATGAAGACAAATTTCAGGAAATCAAAAAACATAATATCGCGCCCAACCATCCTCTGATTCCCAAAAAAATCAATCGTTCTCCCGCAGTTCCCACAAATCGCGAGCTCATTTATCCCTATCAGGTGAAACCCGACCGGGCCTCGCTTTTCAAAAATCCGCGTTATCGTGAAAAAAGTATATATATGAAACCACCACTCGCCCTTATTGAAGAAATCGTATTGCTGTCACTCGACGATGAAACTGGAGCCCATCTTCCATTGCCGCCGTTCGCCCTGGGACTTGGGATGGCTGGCGCTGTGCTGGCCGATCTCTCCATGGCGGGTCGCATTTCCACCGACGGCCCCCAAGTCAAAGTTCTCAACGCCGAGACGACGGGCAATCCCCTGCTCGATCCTTGGCTGGCGCTCATCGCTAAGGATTCTCAAGAACACTCGGTTCATTATTGGCTTTCCATTCTCGCTAACGAAAAAAAAGAAATCGAATCCGAGGTGCTTGCCCATCTCATCGAGCGGGGGATTTTAAAAAGGGAGGACAAAAAAATCCTATGGGTTCTGGGTTTGAGGCGTTATCCGACCATTCACAACGAGGAGAGGGTGGACGTCCGCGCGCGCTTAGAGCGACTTATCCTCAGTGACGATCCGCCGAGCCACTTCGATGCGACATTGATCAGCCTTCTGGATGGGTGCGAGCTTCTCCATGCGATCTTCCGAGGGGATCAATATGAGTCCCGTTACGCTCGTGTTGCCAGCATTGCGGCGAGCGATCCTGTCGGCAGGGAAGTGGCGGAGGCGCTGCGGGAGTTGCTATCCACCGTCCTTCTCGCGCAGACAGCCACTTCGAATCCATTTTAGGTTTTTGCTTTGCCAGCGCCCCCGCGCGGAACATCGTTAGATCGTGTTTGTTCGGAGTTTCAAATTTTCCATCTTTGTCGTCATAGGGGTGATCCTCCTCGCTGCGGTGATGATTTATGCAGGAGTCCGGTGGTTTGATCCCTTCTGGAGAGAAGTGTTGATCGTTCAGACGGCCATTGATCCCGCTGATGCGATTGTTGTGCTCGGAGGTGAATCGCAAGGCCGCCCTGTCGAGGGCGCCCGTCTTTACAAGCAAGGCCTCGCTCCTCGTGTATTTGTGGTGGGGACTGGCGATAATGATAGAAACCGTCGTGCGCTTCTGCGTGCGGGCGTCCCCGAGGATCGTATTACGTGCGAAACGGCATCGGAATCGACGCTCGAAAATGCGATGTTTGCCCGTCCGCTTCTCGAAAAAGCCGGCGTCCAGAGTGCGATTCTCGTCACTTCATCGTATCACACTCGCCGAGCCTTGGCGGTCTTCCAGCAGCGCGTGCCCGGCATCCATTTCGATATGGTTCCCTCCCGCATCGGTTGGTGGGATACCCCGAAAGGGCGACGGCAGGAGGACGCTTGGGCCGCTATCGAGTTTATCAAAATCCCAGCCTACTGGATTCTCTATGGAGTTCATCCGTGGATTGAAAAATCGCCGCCGACTGCTACACTCGCTCCTAGAAACTGAATGCCATCCATCCTTTTCATTAATCGCGTTTATCCTCCCTCCTCTGGCGCTACCGGAGAAATGCTTTGCCAACTTGCGGAGGCTCTCGCAGCACGCCGTTGGGATGTGACCATTCTAGCCACGGATACGGGGGGCGTTCCCAAGGACAGTTTGCGCAATGGGGTTCGCATCCTCCGTACTGGGGGATTGTTTTCACGCAAAAGCACGCTCCTGCGCGCCGTGAGCTACGGTTGCATGATCCCCTGGCTCTTGATCCGCGCGCTACTTCTGCCGCGCACGGATTTCATCGTGACCATGACGGATCCCCCGATGCTGGCGGCGATTGGACCATTGCTCGCTTTTTTTAAAAAAAACAAAATCATCCACTGGGCGCAGGACATTTATCCCGAGGTTGCTGAGGAATTGGGCGTTCTGCCCTCTGGCCATACCATCACGCGCGTTTTGCGCGAAGTTTCCTCCTTTGCACTCCAGCGCCACGATGCGGTCATTTCGATCGGGCGCTGCATGTTACAAAGGATGGTCGCTCGCGGTATTCCTGCCGAGAAAATCCATCTTATTCCGAACTGGGCTCCGCCGATCGCTCCCTGCGACAAATTCAATAACCCTTTTCGCCGTCAGCAGGGCTTGGAGGGGGGCTTCGTGGTCGCCTATTCCGGAAATATGGGGCTTGCGCATGATTTTGATACCATCCTTGCAGTCGCCGAAAGCCTTCGCGGGAGGCATATCGTCTTTCTGATGATTGGCGATGGGCCACGTCGGGCCGAGATCCAGAGGGCTGCAAATAGCCGGGGATTGGATAACATGAGATTCCTGCCTTCACAGCCTCCAGATAAACTCTCCGAGAGTCTATCGGCCGCCGACGCCCATCTCGTCACGATGCGCACGCCGCTTTGCGGGTTGGTTGTCCCGAGTAAGTTCTATGGAGTTCTCGCGGCAGGACGCCCCTGCCTTTTTGTTGGGCCAAAGGAATCCGAGGTTGCACTCAGTCTCACGGAGCTGGATGCAGGCATGGTGATCGATCCTGAAAATCCCTCCGCTCTGGCCGCCGCCATTCTCGATTGGGCCATGGATCCTGTTGCGCACGCAGCAGCTTGTCGGCGAGCCCGTATCGCCGGAGCCTCGGCGACTATTACCTCTCGTGTGGATGAATTTGAGAAGTTACTTCGGGGTCTTTGATAGCCTTCTGGTCTAATGGAACAGCCCCTCAAAGATTTTATTCGCGCCCTTCCCAAAACCGAAACACATCTCCACATCGAGGGTGCGCTCCCTTGGGAACTGCTTCAAAAAGCCAATCCCGGCAAATACCTCATACCGCCTGCGTCTTGGAAACCAGACTTTCGATACGACAACTTCGCCCATTTTGAAAACCAGCTCCTGGGATATGCTGGAGATTATTTCCATAGCGCAGACCGCTATCATGAGTGTGCCAAATCGGTTTTCGCCGATCGCCTCGCTCGCAATGTTCACTACATGGAGGTCAGCTTCGCCTCGGGATGCATTGATTTTTTAAATCTGAACGGACGCGAGGTCTGCGATGCCATTCGCGATGCCGTGCCTCAGGGGCTCGAAGTGAGGATTTTTCTCGGAATTCACCATGATGGTTATACTCCAAAAATGAGGCCCGTTTTGGATGAGGCGCTCACGTGGTCAAATCTTGATGGTATCGACCTTCATGGTGCCGAAGACGTCCCTCTCGGGGATTGGGCTGCGTGGTATTGGAAAAAAGCCCGTGATGCTGGGAAGTTCACCAAAGCGCACGCCGGAGAGTTCATGGGGGCCGATTTTGTGCGATACGTCGTCGAGGCTCTCGGGGTTCAGCGCATCGAGCACGGGATCCGATCCATCGAGGATCCTGCCGTGTTGGACTTGCTTTGCGAGCGCGGCATCGCCCTTGATGTCAGCCCGATCAGCAATCTCAAGTTGGGCGTTGTGCCCAGTGCGTCGGCCCACCCTTTGCGACGCTTAATGGATTCCGGCATTACCTGCACGATCAGCACCGACGACCCGATATGCTTTGGGAATGACATCGAGGACGAATACTTCTTCCTCGCAAATGAGCTTGGCTTCACAACCGCAGAACTCTCGCGAGTCGCGAGCAACGGTTTCGAGGTCGCTCTTGTCGAGTGTGCCGGAAAGCGTGAGCTTTTGAGCGTAGTGATAGATGTGGTAGGAGGGATTTAAAAAATGGCGGGGTAGAGAGTGTTTGCTTGAACTTAGTGGCGATTTGACGGCCATTATTTCTTGCTGAGCGAAAAATTCAGAGTTTCATACTTCCAATATAATTCAAAAAATATATGCTTGCCACTTGCCGTCACAGGCAGTAGGTGTACGAATATGAAACTCCTCAAACGAATCGCTGCATTTACACTTGTCGAGCTTTTGGTTGTTATTTCGATCATTGCGATTTTGGCCTCATTGGCCTTGCCGGCGATTACTGGAGCTCTCGTTCGTGGCCAAGCAACCCAGACACTAAGCAATGCGCGCCAAATTTACGTTGCTACATTCAATGCTGCTATGGACGCGGTAAGTACTGCTGATACAAATATGGGATGGCCGGCTGATTGTGGCAGTAACTGGTCTGGATGGGCGGGGGGGCTTGTGAATGGCGGGTATATGTCATCGAATGATTTT
>CAMBAQ010000155.1 GCA_945863785.1 Chthoniobacter flavus | reverse complement strand
ATTCCTTTCACTATCTCACGCGAAGGGCAAGAGATCACACTCGAGAGCGGTTGGACTAAACCCACAATCTCCAACTGGCGTCGCCCCGCTCTGCGCGAAATCCAAGTCGGGCCACGCATTGTTCCCGGCATCGGATTCGTGGTTCGCGGGAGTCTCGCTGATCAATCTGGATTGAAGGCTGGCGATCTGATTACCGACATCGACGGCACACCGATCTTCAACCTCAATGAAATCGGCCCAGTGATCGACTCCAAGCGCGGCCAAGAAATCACTCTCGGCGTGGAACGCGGTGGCCAACCCATCACTTGTAAAATGACACTGCCCGCATCCACCCCCGATGCGTCTCCGGTGAATTTTGGCATCGAGTGGGGGCGCTCTGTCTTGGGTCATCCCGATCCGATCGATCAGGTCAAGGACGCTGCAACGAGTATCTTTAGGATGGTCGGAGCCTTGCTCTCTCCGGGTTCCGATGTTAAAGCCGCCCACTTCAGCGGCCCGGTCGGCATCATGCGCTTGTATTACCAGATTTTCGAATCCGAGAACGGTTGGCGCATTGCACTCGCCTTCAGCGTCCTCATTAACGTCAATTTGGCCCTCATGAACCTGCTGCCTTTTCCCGTCTTGGATGGCGGCCACATCACCCTGGCGATCATTGAAGCGATTCGACGCAAGCCCATCAGCGTTCGCTTGCTGGAGATCGTTCAAACGGCCTGTGCCGTCCTGCTGATTGGGTTCATGCTGTATCTGACCTTCTATGATGTCGGAGATATTGTCGCCTCGAAGGCTCCAGTGTCTCAGGAAACAAAGTGATGCAGCCCCGCTTCCGCAGTTACCCGCTCCGCCGACCGACCCGCGAAGTGAAAAGCGGAGGATCGGCCATTGGGGGAGAAAATCCCATCCGCATCCAGTCGATGCTCACCAGCGACACGATGGATACCGATGCCTGCGTGAAGGAGACGCTCGGGCTCGTTGAGGTAGGCTGCGAGATCGTGCGCATCACGGCCCCGACCGTTAAAGACGCACGCAATCTCGAAAACATCCGCGCCGCCTTGAATGCCGTTGGATGCCATGTGCCGCTCGTTGCCGATATCCACTTCAAGCCCGAGGCCGCCCTCGAAGCGGCGCGCTGGGTCGAGAAAGTTCGCATCAATCCCGGAAATTTTGCTGACTCCAAAAAATTCTACGTCCGAGAATACACGGACGCGGAATACACCGCCGAGATCGGTCGCATTCGCGAACGCTTCGCCCCGCTGGTCGAGATTTGTAAATCCCGGGGTATCGCCATGCGAATCGGAACGAATCACGGCAGCCTCAGCGATCGAATCATGAATCGCCATGGCGACACGCCACTCGGAATGGTCGAAAGCGCGTTGGAGTTCGCTCGGATTGCGCGGGAAATGAACTTCCACGACTTTGTTTTTTCGATGAAGTCATCGAATCCGAAGGTCATGATTCAAGCCTACCGTCTGCTGGTAGCACGTCTTGATGATCTTCAGGAGAAGGAACTCTCTGCGGCCAAGAGCGACAAACGGGAGGCCATCTCCTGGAACTACCCGATTCATCTTGGCGTCACCGAAGCAGGCGATAGTGAAGACGGGCGAATCAAAAGCGCCATCGGCATAGGAAGCCTCCTTGCGGACGGAATCGGTGACACAATTCGTGTTTCTCTCACGGAGGATTCAGTCCACGAGATACCTGTTGCGCGAGCCCTTGCTGGCCTCGCTTCCCAACGAAAAGAGGCCCTCGCATTGGACGCCTGGCCGTTTGATCCCTTCACTTACAAAAGACGCGAATCGGCGAGCGCCATCCGCACCGGCATCGCGCTGGGGGGCCCCGAATTGGTTCGCGTGGTAGTGAAACAAACGACCTACGATCAACTCGCTCATAAACTGCCGGGCCTTGGTGATTACCAACCCGAGATCATTTACGAAAAAGCCGATATCGTCGAAATCGATCCGAGAGATTCGAGTGCTCTTGCCAAGGCGAACGCCTCGCAGAACGCCATTTTTGCAACCATACCGGATGACTGCGATCTTCCTGTGATTGGCGCCTACAGGCTGCTTGCATCGCGATTGGATGCCCGACATCCCATTTTGCTCAAGGATGTCTTCGGGACAGAAGCAAACCATGGCGCAGATTTTTTATCCACCCTGCTCAATGCCGCCACAAATATCGGATCCCTCCTCTGCGATGGGATAGGAGATGCAGTTTTGATCCAAGGCGAGAAAGCTCCCGGACAATCCCTGCGAATCGCTTACAATACCCTTCAGGCGGCGGGTGTTCGAATTTTCAAGACGGACTACGTCGCGTGCCCGAGCTGCGGCCGCACGTTGTTTAACCTCCAAGAGACAACAGCCCGTATCAAAGCTGCCACATCCCATCTCAAGGGAGTCAAAATCGCCATCATGGGCTGCATCGTGAACGGCCCAGGCGAGATGGCCGATGCGGACTTTGGCTATGTCGGTGGGGCCCCCGGAAAGATCAACCTCTACGTCGGAAAAACCCCAGTGAAATTCAATATCCCCCAAGAGGATGCCGTCGAGCGTCTAGTTGATCTCATTCGGGAGCACGGCCGCTGGATCGATCCCAAAACGGCCAACCACTAGCGCCCACCCACCATGGATGACAGCATCGAGAAACTAACTAGAGCTATCTGCGCCTTCCGCGATGCACGGGATTGGAAGGAGTTTCACAACCCGAAGGATATGGCAGTCGCGATCGCCGCCGAGGCTGGGGAACTGCTTCAGCACTTTGTTTGGCAAAGCCCCAGTCAATCCCAAGACCGCGTGCATGATCGCCAGTCCGATATCGCCTCCGAAATGGCCGATATCGCGATTCTCCTTTTTGAAATGGCCTCAAACTGCGACATCGATCTGGCTACCGCGATCCGCTCCAAATTAGCGCGCAACGAAGAACGCTACCCAGTCGCAAAAGCCAAGGGCTCGAACAAAAAATATAACCAGCTTTGAGCGAACCCATTCCCCACCGCCGCAGGCCAAGGTATGCAGGAAAATACCCCCGCCGCTTTGAGGACAAATACAAGGAACTCGATCCTTCAAAAAATCCCGAGACGATCGCCAAAGTGCTCGCTTCAGGCAAAACGCCAGCAGGAACCCATGTACCCATCATGGTCACCGAGATTCTCGATGTCCTCGCCCCCAAACCCGGAGAGACCGCGGTGGATTGCACTCTGGGTCATGGCGGACACGCCCGACGAATCCTAGAGCGCCTCATGCCTGACGGCCACCTCATTGGATTAGATGTCGACCCACTCGAGCTCCCCCGCACCGAATCTACGCTCCGCTCCGAAGGCTTCGGAGCGGATGTTTTCACGGCCTATAAATCCAACTACGCTGGGATCAGCGCCGCACTCGCTGCCCATGGATATGCCGGAGCGGATGTGATTCTCGCTGATCTGGGAGTTTCGTCGATGCAGCTCGATAATCCCCTGCGTGGTTTTTCCAACAAAAGACCCGGCCCGCTCGATATGAGGCTCAATCCGAACCGGGGCCTCACCGCAGCGCAATGGCTGGAGCGTACGACACCGGAAAAACTTTTGGAAACCCTCCAAGAAAACGCTGATGAGCCACACGCCGCCGCACTAGCTTCGGCCCTCGCTGGAAAATCCTTCTCCCTCACAAGCGATCTCACGAACGTGATTCGCGAGGTTTTGAAAGCCCGCGCAACCGAAGATCAGGACAAATCGGTTCGCCGGACATTTCAGGCGATCCGCATCGCTGTGAACGAAGAATTCACCGCCCTAGAGGCATTTCTTCGTGCTCTCCCCACGGCACTCAATGAGGGCGGGCGAGTCGCAATCCTCACCTTCCACTCAGGAGAGGACCGGCGGGTTAAAAAATATTTCCAAACCGCTTTCCGCGACGGACTCTACAAAAAGATCGCTTTTGAAGTGATACGTCCCTCCGCTGAGGAATGCAGAGCCAACCCCCGCGCGACATCAGCCAAGCTTCGCTGGGCTTGCAAATAGTCGTCTTCCTCAGAGCCGAATGTAGCGCTCGACATGAACGCTGAACCCACCGAGATCGACTTTTTGTTGGTAGTCACGCCGCAGAGGAAGCCCCATCGGAGCCACAGGTAATGGATTAGCAAAAATAAGCCGTCCACCTGGTTTGAGAACTGCGGCGGCGGCAATAAATAGATCCTTGATTAACCCCGGGAGATTGGGAATTGGAACACGTCGCCCCATCGGCGGATTCGATATGACCAAGGAGACGGTTCCGGGCTCCAAGCCCTCAACGCGAGCATGTTCACGAAAATCGGAACATACGAACCTCGCAGTCACATCGCTAGTGAGTGCGGACTGAAAGTTTTGCTCTGTTATCTGAATGGCATCCGCAGAGCGATCCGTACCGATCACGCGAACCACGCCGCCACGCAACGCGCACTCAATCAATTCCAACCCAGAGCCGCAAAAGGGATCCCAAACCACTTCATTTTGCATGTGACCGGCCAGTCTCGCCATTGCTGCAGCCAACGGGGGATGTGATGCAGCAGGAACGTCTTGTCTGCGGTACGAAAACCTTGGGTCAGGACGAAGTTTCGGCGTCAACTCGACAAACGTCTCGCGGGCATTTTGGTGAATATCAATCTGCCAGGGGGCATGACGGGAATCATTGATCAAGGCGGGACAAAGCTCAAAAACACGATCAGTCACCTCGCGCACCAATCCGCGTTGATGTCCGCGCGCCGAAAAATCCAACCGATATCGGATCGGCCCATCGGTGAGGGTTTGAAGAAG
>CAMBAQ010000154.1 GCA_945863785.1 Chthoniobacter flavus | reverse complement strand
CGAAAGACCGAGTGGTCAGGTGCGAATCAACCGACTCGTCGACGGCTGGTCTTGAAGGATTCCGCTTCAAGGCACAATATCCTTTGGGATTGTGATGGATCAAAAGGCCGCTGCCGCACTTGGAAAAACACCCGAAGAACGCCTTGAAGCCGCAATGAAAAAAGACCCGCTTTTGTCATCAGAGACACGTGGCGCGAAGCGAATTTCGGAGGCCGCAACCTACGCCAACTATCAACTCATCTCGACACAGGGTATCGGCGAAAACTGGGCCTCGGTTGGTGATGCCTTCGGATTTGTCGATCCCATGCTTTCGCCCGGCATGATGTTGGCTCTCCATTCTGCAGAATTACTCGATGAACAACTGTCCACGAAAGCACTGGAAGACGCTCTTCAAGTTTACTCCACAAAAATGACGGAAAGCCTGAACGCTTGGCGTGATCTCATCGATTACTTTTACGATGGAAGGATTTTCGAACTCCACGACCGTGGAAGTGAGTTTCAGACCAAATTTCCATTTCTACCACTGGGCTTCATTGAAACATTCATGAACACTAACATGTCAGGCATGGCCTCGGGATTCACAACGGCCGAACCGTGGAGTCGCGGCGTTTTGAAATACGCAGAGCGCTTCGTCCTTGGAAACACACCTTACCGGTCTTGCTATGCCATCGCTTGATCACGTTCGCCCCATAGATTCCAAGCGCCACGATTTATGAATTCAGCAACCAATGGCGCAGCTCACTTTTTTTTGCAGTTGGCTGTCATTCTTTTCGTCTGCGCAGTGATGCGGGCTGTGATGCGCCGGGTCGGACAAACCCCTGTCATTGGGGAAATGATTGCAGGCGTTCTCCTCGGCCCATCCCTCTTTGGCCTGCTGTGGCCGGATGCAGCATCCTTCATTTTTCCGGCAGCCTCAAAACCCATACTCTACTCAGTCGCATCTCTTGGGCTTACACTCTATATGTTTGTGGTCGGATTGGAATTTCGTTCGGACCTCTTCCGTGAGAAACTCCGTACCGCACTCACTGTCTCTTCTGCGGGAATTCTAGCCCCGTTTATCCTCGGTGGAGCGGTTGCCTATTGGCTTCAGAGAGAAGGGGGATTCTTCGCGCCGCAGGTCTCCGCATCGGTTGCTTGGATGTTTATTGGAGAGGCTTTGTCCATCACCGCCTTTCCCATGCTTGCTCGGATCATTCGAGAACATGGTCTTTCTGGGACACTGGTTGGAACCATCGCCTTGGCAGCGGGAAGTTTCGACGATGTCGTTGCGTGGATGCTTCTCGCTGTGGTCCTAGGCTGCATCTCGGGAAACCCGATGCTGGCGCTCTACGCCGTGGGTGGTTCGATCGTCTATGTTTTGACATGCCTTTTTGTCATCAAGCCAGCCCTGCGGAAGTTTCACAACCGATTTAAAAACGAATCCGAGCTTTTCAGTCTCGTGATGCTACTCGTGGTTCTGGGGGCGTTTTTCACGGATTTGGTCGGTCTCTATTCGGTCTTCGGCGCATTCATCCTGGGACTATCTGTGCCGCGCGACGGTCTCGCCGAAAAATTGGCTGCCAAGGTCGATCCCCTCACCACCGCTGTTCTTCTTCCCGTTTTCTTCACCTACTCGGGACTGAATACCCGAATGGGCCTGCTCGACTCCCTTTGGCTCTGGGGTATCTGCGGCGTTATTATCATAGTTTCCATCTCTGCTAAACTTTTTGCATGCTATGGAGCCGCTAGATTATCCGGAATCAAACACTCGGATTCGCTGACCATTGCCTCTCTCATGAATGCGCGCGGCCTAATGGAGCTCATTTTGCTGAATATTGGACTCCAGGCGGGCCTCATCACACAAACGTTGTTCACGATGCTTGTTTTGATGGCAGTCGTGACGACACTGATGGCGGCGCCGGGATTTCACGCTGCTTGCAAACTTTCATCCAAAAACTGCTAAAAAGTACGGTCTAGGAATCCACCACTATCAGAGTAAACTCCTAGAACAGAAAAACCGTTACACCCTCTGAGCCGATTTTTAAAAGGCAATCGACTAATGCATGCCAACCCTAGTTACCTTGTTCAGGCCTACGCTCATCTCTACTTCATTTGTGGTGGGATTTGTTTTTCGATAAAATGGGCTTTCAGGCGAATACTTGGTCTTCGGACATGCAGTAACACGGAGCGCGAATTACTTGTGAAAGGCATCTGCGGTTATTTGCGTTTACTAAAAAAAAGCGGAATTATTGAGCTTCAATTGGAAGGCTTTGAGGATGTTGATGCGTGGAAAGGCTGCATTATCGCTCCCAATCATCCCTCCATTCTTGATGCGATTATCCTTATGGCGTTCGTCCCCTCATTAGATTGCGTTGTGAACGCAAAGCTTCTGCATAACCCCATAACTTCGGGTGTTGTGAAATTATGCAATTTTATCCGCAATGACTCTCCGTTGAATATTACTAAAGCGTGCAAGGATAGAATCGCAAAAGGATCCAACATACTGCTATTTCCTGAAGGTACTCGCACGATCAAGAAACCACTTAACCCCTTCCATCCAATATATGCGCTCATTTCAAAGGCAACCGGTGGCCCGATACGCACTATCTTTATAAGATGTGACTCTGACTATTTCGGAAGAGATTTTTCTTATTTCAAGCCTGCCATATGTCCATTGCGCTTCCGAATATCTGCCGGTCGCATTTTCACACCAAACCAATCTATCAACCCACGGATTTTATCGAGCGAGGTTGAGGAATATTTTCGTTCTGAATTGGAAGCAGAGTTAACTCCCTCCGAGTTATGTTGACCCCAAAACAGCGCCGCGGGATGGCATGTATCCTAACAGCATCATTGGGCGGCAATGCTCTTCGATACGCATTAACTGGCTCAAACCAAAAAGCGCATGCGTTTGCGCTAGCAGCAAGTTCGTTTTTTTTGATTCCTACGCTTTGGAAAAACTGCCCGCTTTTCGGTGACATCATTACAACTTTTGAAACATCCAAACGTGAAGTGTGGTTAACTATCGATGATGGTCCCAATCCCGATGAGACCCCTACAATCCTTGATATTCTCAAAGCACACAGAGCCCGCGCCACATTCTTCGCGATCGGAAGAAATGTCCTTCGGTGGCCTCATCTAGCCAGATTGATAGTCGAGCACGGGCATCAAATTCAAAACCATACATTCAGCCACAATGCCTCCTTTTTTTGGGGGGCATCTTCCAAGTTTGCTCAAAAAGAAATTTCCCTTTGTAACGAAGCTATACTATCCGTTACGGGCATTCAGCCTAATCAATTCAGGGTTCCTGTAGGATTTGCCAACCCGTTTGTGCATGGAGTTGTGGAGCGAAAAAATCTTCAGATGGTTGGATGGTCTGCATCAGGAAATGATGGAATAAGGCATAACCCTGAGAATGTGATCCAAAGAATCTGTAAAACGTTAACCCCAGGCAAAATTATACTCCTTCATGAAAGCTCTTTGCACGGTCAGCAACGCGGAAATAGAGCTCACACACTCCGCAACTTGCTCCTTAGACTTGAATCTGAAGGATACCAAACAGCGATCCCTTCTTGATGGCTTGTGGTCATTTGTTTTGCATGCAGTAACGACTAAATGCTAGATAATATATTCATGAGCCAAGTCAGTGTAGAAAGTTTAAGAGAGATTCTGATGCAAAATTGCATGCTTAAAATCGACCCTTCTACCATTGGTGAAGAAACACCATTATTTGGACACGATGGCATTGGTTTGGATTCATTAGATGCCTTGCAAATCGTTCTTGCGGTGGAAAAGAAATACGGAATTGTGATTGCCGATCCTAATACAGCAAAAGATGCACTACAGAGCCTAGGTGTGCTCCGGGACTGGATAAGCAAACGCATCACGATTTCCCCAGAATGAGATGCTCCTCCGAATATGATGTTGCAATCATTGGCGGAGGGCCAGCTGGCGCAGCGGCAGGAACCCAGCTTGCTAAGGCTGGGCTAAAGCCTGTCATTCTTGAAAAGGAAAAGTTTCCCCGTTTCTGCATAGGAGAGTCATTGCTTCCATTTGGAAACATTTTACTTAAGCAACTTGGCGTTTGGAACCAAATGGAAGACGCTGGTTTTTTGCGAAAGTACGGAGCCGAATTTTGTACAGGTGACAAATCGAGATTGCGGCGGTTCTGGTTTGGACAAACCCTTGGATCTTCATGCGAATACTCTTACCAAGTTGAACGCTCAAAATTTGATGAATTGCTACTTAATAACGCTCGCGCTCACGGTTGTGAAGTTCATGAGGAAACTAGGGTTAGTGCGATTGAAAACATTGATGCTAAAAAGATGCAACTTCACTGCGAAACCCCACAGGGTGCTCTATCGATCCATGCAGACTGGATCATCGATGCAAGTGGCAGGAATGCTTTCACAGGGAAAAAATTGGGCCTGAGGCGTAATATCACTCAGAAAAAACGACGCGTTGCTATCTATGGTCACTTTGAAGGAGTTTTTCGTAACTCGGGCAAAGCTGAGGGCCACATCACCATTGCGCGGATCTCAGACGCCTGGTTCTGGCTCATTCCCTTGTCAGGAAACAAAACCTCGATAGGCCTTGTTGTTCCAGCAGAGCAACTGTCCAAGCCAAATACACGCACGTTGGATGATGTTTTTCAGGAGGCAGTAGATTCAACGCCAGAAGTAAAAGACCGAATGAAGGGGGCATCAATGCTAGGGTCACTTCGCGCAACGGGTGACTATAGTTGGAAATTCTCCTCTTTTGCCACGCGAAGGGTTGTGCTGGCAGGTGATGCGGCAGG
>CAMBAQ010000153.1 GCA_945863785.1 Chthoniobacter flavus | reverse complement strand
GGGATCCGCGCAAGTGACCTCTGTCGAAGGCAGAATGGCCGTAGACTTAAATTTGAATGAGGTTATTTCCGTTACAGATCAGTGGAAAAAAATCACCACAAAATATGCTGTTTACAACGGTGGTATCCCCGAAGATTTGAAGGGTGCGGGCCCTATTCGCGGGGGGCTCGTCATCACTGTCACATTGGAACCAGGCGTAGGCGACTTTTCCATGGATGACGTTCAAATCATCGAAAAGTAACCTCCCTCGCTAACCTCCCGCCCCTTCTTGTCATCAAAAATATGGGCTCCGCATCAGGCGACCAAATGCTGAAAAGAGGTCGTCTCGGAGTTGTAGTTCTCTCGTTGCCCACGGCGTTCCCAGACCGACCAGCATGGGCCAAAAAGAATTCGGCCTTTGGCATGAGAATCCTTTGAGAACAAAAAGGGGGAGGTCGATCCGGCAGCGATGATTCTCATCCCTACTCACAAGAATGTTTCGAGATGAGCGAGCACTTCGGAAAAGGGAACACACTCCAGCATTCCAAATGCATCGTGACGCGTGAGGCGGTCGCGCGAAACAGCTGGACTGGTGATGCCGCAAAGAAAGCGCGCCAAGGCACGCTTGGAGCGCAGGGCCGCGTGACCCTCCGATCGCAGGGCATTGATGGCAGCGATGCCTGCGATCGCGATTTCCCACTGCGCACTTCGCGGCGGCACGCTCGCTTCGACGCCCGCACAGCGTCCGCAATGCCCGCAATCCGCATCCATCGACTCCCCGAAATAGGCCACGAGCCGACGAGTGAGACATCCCGGAGCGGAAGCGAAATCCATGATTCCATTCAGTCGGGCGAGGTCTTTTTTTTCGCGGGCAGTGAAGAGTCCATATAGCCATGTGGCGACTTCGTGCGGCGAGCGATCTTTGGCGCTGGGAAGAAGTCGGAAGCGATGCCGGAGCCCAGAGGGTTTGATGGCGATATCCCCAGACTCCTCGAGATAGGTGAGGGCTTTCAACACACGCTCGCGGGTCTCACCCGTTGCCGCAGCGGCGGCACCCGCATCGATCGTGAGGAAACGCCTGCCTCGCTTGCCGGCTACGAAGAGAGCGGCAAGAAAACGCTGACGCTCGGGCGTGTGGCCCGCAATCACGCGATCCTCGGCATGGTTAAACGAAATCTGGAACGTACTGTAAAAGGACCCCGCCGGCTCCAGAACACCTTCCTTTTCGAGATAGGTAATGACCGTTTCCAGCACGAGAGAACGGATATCTGTCGTGCGCGAAAGGTCGTAGCGGCTGATATCAAACTCGTCCCCCAACCGCAGCAGGTGGTCGACCAAATGCCGCAACGCACTTTCCTCGGGAGTGTCGCCCAAAATGAAGTTCTCCAAAACGGTGAGGTCATCAGCGCAAGCGAGCATTTCGCAATGCGACGGCTGGCCATCTCGTCCTGCACGGCCAATCTCCTGCTGATAGTTCTCGAGCGTCTTGGGAAGGTTGTAGTGATAAACGGCGCGGATATCCGATTTATCAATTCCCATCCCGAAGGCGATCGTCGCAACGATGATGTCGCATCGACCGTTCATGAAATCGTCCTGCACGAACGCGCGAACTTCACTCGCCATGCCGGCGTGGTAGGCACGCGCACGGAGTCCAGCCTTTTGCAGATGCCCAGCCACGCTCTCCGCCGTGTGCTGAAGGGTCACGTAAACGATCGCGGGAAGGTGCGCCGAAGTCGTTAATTTTTGGGTTAAAAGCGAAAGCCGTTCGCTCGCCGGAACAGGCGTGATGTGCATGGCTAAATTTCGGCGAAGGAAGGACGTCTGAACGCAGTCCTTCTTCTTGATCCGAAAACCCGCGCAGATTTCCGCGACCACCGGCGGCGTGGCTGTGGCGGTAAGGGCGAGAACACGCTTGATGCGAAATTTTTTTGCCAAGGCAGCCAGGCGCAAGTATTCGGGGCGGAAGTTATGCCCCCACTCGGAGATGCAATGCGCCTCGTCGATCGCCAGCAGGCTGATCTTCGCTCGCTTGAGCTTAGCAACGAATGTCTCGCTCACGAAACGCTCGGGCGCAACGTAGAGAAGTTTGAGCGTCCCGTTCAACATGCGTTCGTACACTTCTGCGACCTCGGCGGCCTCCAAGGTCGAATCCAGCCTCGCCGCAGCGATCCCCCTCTCCTCGAGTACATCGACCTGATCTTTCATCAACGCGATGAGCGGTGAGATAACCAGCGTGAGTCCATCCAGAAGGATAGCCGGCAACTGATAGCAAAGTGATTTGCCCCCGCCCGTGGGAAAAACTGCGAGTGCGGAACGCCCCACCATCAATGTCTCCACGACCTGCCTCTGTCCCGGTCGAAACTCGGCGTGCCCAAAGTGCCGCTGCAACTCGTCTTCGAGATCCACTATCGATGATCCTTCTTCCATTCGATGGCGAGTGGACCCGATGAAAATCCGAAAAGCAACCCCTCGATGGAATCCAGCCTGCTTTTCACTTCTTGCGAGATAAAATTGGAGACCGCGCTGAAAGCGGTGCGGCCGTTTGCAGGAATGACGTCATTTTTTGCAATGCTTGAGAGCATTGAGTTTTCAAAAACGTTCCGCAGAGGTGATGGCATTCGAGGATGAATCACCCAATGCCATATCACCAGAGCAGACGAAAATCCACGTTCCAGAGAGAACGACAGAACTCCGATCCGCAAGGCTCCCGCAAAGGCGATCCGAGCGCTCCTGAACGTGGAAACACCACTCGGTTGCTACAAGGTTGCGGTTACGGCGCAGACTATGGCGCCGAGAGAGCAACGCTAATGTTTAATCGGTTTTATTGTTCCGAAAGGACGTTTTTGGCGAAAATCTGGGCGGGGTGGCCGGGATTTTTTTCGATCCAGTAAATGAGGGCGGCTTGAGATTCGCCTGCGAGGCGTTCGAAGCCAGCCGTGAGTGTGGATTGCTGTTGGCCTGTATCTGGAAGCTTCGAGGCCCATTCGATAGCGCCGTTAGGGTCATTGACGATCCATGCGGCTGCGATTGTCTCGAGGGCGGATTTTTTCATGACCGGATCTTGCAATTTTGCTGCCCATTGGGATGCGCCGGCCGGATCTACGAAAGCCCAGCTTTCCACGAGGGCGATAGAAGCGCTGTTTTTCAATTCAGGATCGGTTTGGCCATCAATCCAAGCACGTGCCTCGCGGGGATCGATGCTGGCCCAGTTTGTGATGAGGGTGACGCCGTGCTCGGCCTTCTCTTCGGGACTCAAAACGCGAGTGAGCCATTTTTCGCATTCCACGGGCTGCCTCGTGGACCATTCATTGACAAGCGAGCCGATCGCGCGGTCTCGGTCGTTTCCTGGAGGCAAAGCTGATGTCCAGTCGGCAAGGAAAGCCGCATTGTCATCGATGGCTCCGGTGATGAGAGAGTCGATGAGGGCGCCGCGCATGAGGGGTTCGCTCTCGCCGGCGAGCAATGCAGCGGCATCTTTCGGGGAAGTATCGGCGGCTCCCTCGATCACGGAGGCAAGTGCAAGGCGGTAGTCGACACCCTTAAGATGGTTTTTGGCGAATTGAGCGGCGTCCGTGGGCGACTCGGAGGCCCAAAGCTTGAAGGCGGTTTCGATGCACGCGTCCTTTTTCAATCCCGGCGGCAGCGTGACTAACCACTCCGCCGTTTGCTTCGGCGAAATCTTTACGGCATCCTTGAGAATCTCTATGGCTTTAGGCTCTTGCGCTTCGTGAGCTTGAAGTGCGGCGAGGCCCTTCGTGAGTTCAGCGAAGCCTTTGGGTTTATCGGAGGAGGCGTCCGAGTCATGGGCGTTCTTCTGGGTTATGCTGGGAGATTTAGGTTTTTGCTCTTCAAGCTTTGACTTCGAGCTGTCGGAATCATCGCAAGCGACTAGTAGCACTAAGCAAGAGATGACTACGGGCAAGTGGAGGTGAGAAATGGCTGTTTTAAAAATCATATAGGCGAGTTTTTTGCGGAAGATTTATCATTCACCATTAGATCAAAGGGCTTCGAAAGCAATTCAAGAATCTCAGTATCAGCGAATCCCCACCTGCCCGGACCGGCTCCGGTGTCATGGACTATTGAGGCTACGGGAGGTTGCTACGAAATCAGCCCACCCTCAATGCGCGGAGGAAGGATAGGAAAAACGCCCCCCCTTTTTCGAGATCATCGAGAGCAATGAATTCATCGGCCGTGTGCGCTTGGGCGATCGATCCCGGCCCAATAGCAATGGATGCAGAGCCTTTGGATGCAAAAACAGCGGCATCGCAAAACCAAGGCGCCCCCTCGAGTTGCGAACCGAGGGACTGCAAGCACGTGATGAGCGGATGAGTGGGATCCGTGTAGAGTGGGGCTGACCCACGAATTTGGATTTGAATGTCAGGAACTTTCTTGCGGAGCATGTCTTGAACGAAGGCCGTATCCATGCCCGGAATCGTGCGGATATCGACAGAGGCCTCGCAGTGATCGGGGACGATGTTCACTTTCGAGCCACCACGAATGATTCCCACACTCAGAGTGGAGTGGCCAAGAACGGGGTCGGATTTTTCGGCAAGTAGTGGCGCCACATCCCTTCGCAGGCAATCGATGGCATCGCTCATTTTATAGATGGCATTCGATCCACTCTCGGGACGCGAGGCGTGAACCGCGACTCCCGATGTTTCCAGATGCAGCCAGCATGATCCCTTATGGGCGTAAACGACATTGAGAGACGTGGGCTCTCCCGCCATCACGAAATCGAACGAGTCCGTTTGCGCAAGCGCCTTCGCGCCATGCTGTCCGGCCTCCTCGCCCACCAATCCCGCAAACCAAACCTCGTAGGGCAGGTCGGATAAAAATTCACGGGCCTCGCG
>CAMBAQ010000152.1 GCA_945863785.1 Chthoniobacter flavus | reverse complement strand
TGGTCGATGAACTCCTTCTGGGGCTGAAGCCAGCCACCTCGAAAAGTGATCATGTCCTTAATTGGCAAAAACTCAGCAGAGGTGATCTCCGTTCCGAAAGAGAGAACCCGAAATTGTGTGCCGGAACCCCAGTTGGTCGGGTTGAACATCGAGTTGGCTTCGACAAACTGGTTCGGCTCCGACGAGCGAGCGGAATCGCGGTAACGGAAGTTGCCAAAGGCGGTGATGCCTTCGAGTTCTTTTATGTTCAGAATCTTTCCGAAATTCGCCTCGGCACCGAAATTGATTTGCTCGTCCCAGAAGCCGCGTGATCCCTTTTCACTATCGATCACGCCGAAGTAGGCGCCTTGGTAGTTGCCTGAGAGTTTGAAGCCGCCCTTTTCTGCCGCGGATCTGGCGTCGAAAACGGGATTGCCCGTGCCGGCCAGGAGGCCCTTGCCATTCCACCAATTTTCGAAATCCGATGCGCCAACGGGTTCGGTTGGTGTTTTTCTGGCGCCTGAAAGTGTGCCAGTCGTTCCACTCAGGACTTGGCCGCTACTGGGCTCGATCGGTTTGGTCTGGGCATGGGAAGCGGTGAGCGTCGTGCCAGTGAGAAGTGCCGTAATGGCTAGCGTGAAGCGGAGCGAAGACCGCTCCATGGTGGTTCGTTTAATCATAAGCAGGTATGAGGTGAGGGGGAATTTATAGCCACATCAGTGCCGGTCTGGCTATCGAATGTTACGAAATCGTAACATTCGAAAAATTGTTCCTCGGTGATGGTGATGCTCAGCTCCCAGCGTTCCATGAATCATAAGGTCAATGACCCATTCCAAAAATTAGCCACGGCAGGCATCTTCGTCCGTTTTGCCGCGCTGGCTTTTGCTGTGAATGGGGCGTTTCTTTTGTATGCGAATGCCCAGACGGACGAGCCTCCGCCTCTAGAAGAAGTGGTGAAAGTCATCGACGCGGGAAGGCCAGAGACATTTTATATTCGGGAGTTTCGGATCGTTGGGGCAAAAAAACTGCCTCAGGATGATGTGGATGCAGCGGTTTACAATCGCCTTGGCAAGGGGCGTACTCCGGAAGATGTCGAAGGAGCGCGAGTGGCACTCGAAAAGGCCTACCACGATAAGGGATATCAGACCGTGTCTGTATCTGTGCCCCCTCAAAGCGTGGCCAGCGGGGTGATCGTCATGCAGGTATCCGAGGTCACGGTCGGGCGTCTCACCGTGAAAGGATCTCGATTTTTCGATATCGAGAAAATCAAAAAAATGGCTCCTTCGTTGGCTGAGGGAAATGTGCCTAACTTCAATGATATACAACAAGATATCATGGGGCTGAACCAGCAGGCGGACTGCCAAGTCACGCCATCGCTGACTGCGGGCAAGATCCCGGGAACGGTGGATGTCGAGTTGACCGTGAAGGACAAATTTCCGCTTCACGGCAGCGTGGAAATCAATAATCGTTACAGCGCAAATACGACGCCACTCCGCTTGGATGCGGCTGTGCGCTACGACAATCTTTGGCAATGGGGCCACACGATCGGTGGGGCATTTCAGATCGCCCCGCAGAGACCCAGCGACGCCCTTATTTTCTCTGGCTACTACATCGCTCGCACCCCCTCGATCAACTGGCTCTCGCTCATGCTCTCGGCGACCCGCCAAAACAGTGAGGTCTCGACTCTCGGTGGGTCAAGTTCACTTGGTAATGGTGAAATCTACGGTGGAAAGTTTTTGGTAAACCTGCCTTCAAAAAAGGGGTTCTACCACTCTGCCAGCTTCGGCCTAGACTACAAAGATTTCGCGCAGGATTTGGTTGTTAATGATCAAATTGTCTCCAGCCCGCTGACTTACTGGCCCTTCAGCCTGAACTACAACGCCAGCTCGATCGGCAAGCACTACCAGACCGAATTCAACGCAGGCGTGACCTTCGCTTTCCGCGGAACGGGAACCGAGGAGGCTATCGACTTCGATAATCGTCGCTACAATGCGAGTGCGAATTTTTTCTACCTGCGCGGCGGGATCGAGCACACGCAAAAGTTGGCGTGGGATTTCCAGATTGTGGGAGGTTTGCAAGGTCAGGCTACAGCCAATCCCTTGGTCGATACCGAGCAGTTTAGTCTTGGTGGTCTCAGCACGGTGCGCGGGTATTTGGAGTCCAGCGTTGTGGGGGACAATGCCGTTTGCGGCACATTGGAGTTTCGGACCCCTTCTTTGCTCGGGTGGCTTCCCGAGGGAAATGAGTGGCGATTTTTTGCGTTCATTGATGCTGGCTACGCGATGCTCAACGACCCTCTTCCCGAGCAAGTGGATCACTTCACACTCTGGAGCATAGGCGTGGGAACGTCGCTGCGCCTGATCGAGCATGTGAATGGCGAATTCCTCATCGGTATCCCCCAAGTCACCCAGTCTCCCTCACAAGCCGGCCAACCTTTGTTCACCTTCCGTGTCTCCCTGGAACTCTAACCGCATGCCATGAAAATAAACTCATTCATCCAAACATCACTCATCGCCCTTGCCGCGTTACTCGCCTCTCAAGCCGATTCCCAAGCTTGGTGGAATACCGCTTGGACAGCCCGCAAACCCATCACGATTGATACGACAAAAACCGGCTTTGAGGTCTCCGGTCCAGTCGGCACCGCAACGGTCCTCCTTCGCTTGCACCAAGGGAATTTCAATTTCGAATCCGCCAAGGAAGATGGGAGCGACCTGCGCTTCGTTGCAGAGGATGACAAGACTCCCCTCGAGCACCGCGTGGAAAAATGGGATGCCCTCATGAATGAAGCTTTCGTTTGGGTCAAGGTCCCTGCGATCAAGCCTGGCGCTCAAAGTAAAATCTGGCTCTACAGTGGAAATGCGGAATTGAAGGCAGAGGACGCCGTTGATCCGAAGGCCGCCTACGACGTGGAGACCATTCTCGTCTACAACCTCAATACTCCTACGCCCACCGATGCTACGAAGAATGCGAACAACGCGTCTTCTGGTGGGACGCTCTCGGAGGGCGCGCTCATTGGTTCTGGGATGCGACTCCTCGGCAACACGGCGATCAAGATTCCTGGCTCGCCGACCTTGAGTGCCTCACCTGGGCAACCCTTCAGTCTCTCCACGTGGGTTAAGCTCACCACGCTCACGGAGAAGGGAGTTCTCTTTGATTGGGATGCTGGTGACAACCAGTTCCAAATAGGTTTTGAAAATGGCGTGCCCTATTTGCTGATCCGTAACGCGGGTGCTAAATCCCAGTCGCCCGCAGGCGAGCCCCTTGCAGTCAATGTCTGGAAGCATCTGGCGGTGGTTTGCGATGGTTCGGCGACCACGCTGTTCATCGACGGGAAGGAATACTCAAAAATCAGCCAAGGACTTCCTGTACTCACTTCCGAAGCGGTTCTCGGGGCCGATAAGGATGGCAAAAATGGCGCTGTGGGTGAACTCGACGAATTCGAAATTTCAAAAGTCGCCCGCACGAATGGGTGGGTGCAGTTTTCCTACGTGAGCCAAACCGGTAATGACTCCAGCACCAAGCTCATCGTCCATGGTGAGAGCGAGGGAGGAGAGGGTGGGGGACATAGCGGCGTCATGCAGCATCTGGCCCTCTTCGGCGATATCGCTAACAACATGATGTTCGATGGTTGGATTGCCATTGTCGTTTGCGTGATCATGATGGCGGCAGGTTGGACCGTGGCCGTCCTCAAGTTCAGTAGCCTTGGTAAAATCAAAAAGGGTAATGCTGAGTTCCAGCGTCTCTGGAAGGACGTGGCAGCGGACCTCACCGAAATGGATCTCGATAATCCCAAGTCGGCTAAAACGTTTGGCGGTAAAATTGGCAAAAAAGGCCTCGCCCTCCTTGCTGATTCGCCGCTGTATCACATCTATCACGTGGGTTCGGAAGAAATTCGCCACCGTCTGGGATTTGGCAAAAACAAAGGCCAAGGACTCTCCGCTCGGTCGATCCAAGCTATCCGCGCCGCCTTGGATGCGGCGTACGTCCACGAGCAACACCGCCTTAGCAAAGGCCTCGTCTATCTCACTGTCAGCATCGCCGGTGGGCCCTACGTTGGGCTGCTTGGAACTGTCGTTGGCGTTATGATCACATTTGCCATCATCGCTAAATCCGGCGAGGTCGATGTGAACTCGATTGCGCCAGGTATCGCGAGCGCGCTTCTCGCCACGACGGTCGGTCTGCTCGTCGCTATTCCCGCTCTATTCATGTATAGCTTTCTGAATACGAGCATCAAAGGGGTTAGCGCCTCGATGCAGGTGTTCATTGATGAGTTTGTGGCCAAAGTCGCCGAGTTTTATCCGCCACCCGGAGAGAGCCAACGAACTGTTCCGATCCGCCAAGTCCGCACACCTGAAGAGGCTGCCCGCAACGAAGAGGCCAAGGGAAGCGAGTCGGCCGCCATCATGGCTGCCATCGCTTCAAAAACCACCTAACCATGGACGCCGGCGACAACAATTCCTACGACGATATCAACGTCACTCCGATGGTGGATCTGTACCTCGTTTTGCTCCTGATTTTCATCATCATGACCACGGCGGGAGTTCAGGGCGTGAAGGTAGACCTACCGAAGGGCAGCAAGGCTCCAGCGGTTGGTGGGCCCAAAGGAAAATCCATCACGGTGAATAACGAGGGGAAAATATTTTTGGATACGGTGCCAGTGACCCTTCCCGAACTCGAATCCAAGCTTACCGAGCATAAATCCAAAGTCCCCGAATTTCCAGTTGTGGTTCGGGGTGACCGCGCCACGCAGTATCAACTCGTGATGGATGTCCTCGACGTGCTCGGCAGGCTGGACGTCAAACAAATCGGTCTCGCCACCGTAGGGCCCAAATAAAAAATCCCATGCGCGACGAAGACGACGAAGAGATCAGTTTCTTTGCG
>CAMBAQ010000151.1 GCA_945863785.1 Chthoniobacter flavus | reverse complement strand
TCAGCCTGCCCTTCGGCGATGTGGCCTACAACGGAGCAAAGGGCGTGGAGGGTTTGCCGGGGTTGCTGGCGGATTGCTTGCCGGATGCCTGGGGCCGCCGGGTGGCGCGGGCGGAATTTGCAAAGAACAAGTGGGGCGAGCCAACGGCGATGTGGTTGCTGGCCTGGCGCGGGAAGCGCGGACTCGGTGCGGTGTTTTTCGAGCCGCCGATGGAGGGCGGGAATCCGGCGTTGGAAAAAATCAGCGCGGCGGCCCTCGCCAAGGGCGCGCTGGAGATCGAGCGTGGCGAACCCTGCGAGATCCTGCCTCTGCTCTCACGGGGAGGCACGGCGGGCGGCGCGATGCCAAAGGCTCTCGTGCTTTTGTATGAGGATGGGAGCCTGCGCGTGGGCGAACCTGCCGAAGATGGAGGGCTGCCGGGCATTCTGAAGCTCGACCTCTCAACGGACGGCGCAGCCGCTCGCTGCGAGCAGGCGATCACGCAAATGGCGCGCAGCGCCGGGGTGCGCGTGGCGGAAACGCGTTTGATCGAGGAATCGCCGGGCTCGCCGAGGGCGCATGTATTCGTGAGGCGCTTCGATCTCTTGGAGGGCGAGCCTCTGCGGCGCGTGCATTTCCACTCCGCCGCCGGGCTGCTGCACAAGACGGCCGATGCGCTCGACTACCGCGACCTCTTCCGACTCGCGATCCAGCTCCACACCCCGCTGGAGGACATCCGCGAAGTGGCGCGGAGGATGATTTTCAATGTCCTCGCCTCGAATCTCGACGACCACGGCAAGAACCATGCCTTCCAACTCGACGAGGCCACCCGCTCATGGAGTCTCACACCGGCCTATGATCTCACTTTCTCACCGGGCATCCTGCAACGCGGCATGACGGTGTCCGGCGAAGTGTGGCCAAGCGGCAAAACCATGGAATCCCTCTGCCTCGAAGCCGGCCTGACGGTGGAGGAATACAAAGAAGCCCTTCAAAGCGTAAAAACCGCCACCCGTCAATGGAAGCGGTTCGCCGAAGAATCCGCCGTGCCCACCGCCCTCTCTGCGGAGGTGGAACAGCGCCTGCAAAAAATGCGCCGGGAAGTTCTCGGAGAAGGATCGGAATGAACGGAAGAAAACCCATTTGAAACCATGAGCAACTTCATCTTTCTGAAAAACGAATGGCCCGAAGTGCTGGAACCCGCCGCCAAAGCGGAGGGCTTGGCCTACTCCGACCCCAGAGCGGCATGCTTCTACACCCGGCGCGCTCTGGAGTTGGCCATAGCGTGGCTCTACAAGCACGATGCCGCCTTGCGCTTGCCGTATCAAGACAGCCTGAACGCGCTCATCCACGAACCAACCTTCCGCAACAGCGTGGGCAGCGCCGTCTTCACAAAGGCGAAGGTGATCAAGGATCTCGGGAACTTTGCGGTTCACAGCCACAAGGCGGTGCGCCAATACGATGCGCTGTGCGCGGTAAGGGAGCTTTTTCATTTCTCCTACTGGTTGGCGCATACCTACGGGCGGGGAGAAAAACCGGCTCCGGACCTAGCATTTGATGCCGAGGTGCTGGCAAAGGCTGTCACCGTGCCGAAACAGACACAGGAACAACTCCAGCGCTTGGCGTCGGACCTCAAGGAGCGGGACGAAAAACTCTCCGTGCTGCTGGCGGACAAGGAAAACCTCGATGAGGAGCTCAAGCGCCTGAGGGCAGAGATCGCTGCCGTGAAGAAGGCGAACGCCGAACGCCCCGACTCGCATGACTACTCCGAGGCACAAACGAGGGACTACTTCATCGACCTACTCTTGAAAGAGGCTGGCTGGGCGCTGGATCAGGAACGCGACAGGGAATTCCCCGTCACCGGAATGCCGAACGAGAAGGGCGAGGGCTTTGTGGATTATGTCCTGTGGGGGGATGACGGCCTGCCGCTCGCCCTCGTTGAGGCAAAGCGCTCGCGCCGCGATGCCCGCGTGGGCCAGCAACAGGCGAAGGTGTATGCAGATTGCTTGGAGAAGCAATTCGGCAAGCGCCCGGTGATCTATTACTCCAACGGCTATGAGCATTGGCTCTGGGATGATGCCACCTCGCCGCCGCGCGCGGTGCAGGGCTTCCACAAGAAGGATGAGCTGGAACTGATGATCCAGCGTCGGCAATCACGCAGGCCGCTGGCGGAAGCTCCGATCAATGAGGCGATCGTGGAGCGCTACTACCAAACTCGGGCAATCCGACGTATCGGCGAAGCGTTCCAGAAGGATGGCGACCGTAAGGCGCTGGTGGTGATGGCGACAGGAGCAGGCAAAACCCGCACGGTCATCGCCCTCTGCGATCTTCTCATGCGTTGCAACTGGGCAAAGCGCGTGTTGTTCCTCGCGGACCGAGTGTCCCTCGTGAATCAGGCTGAGGGCAACTTCAAGAAGCACCTCCCCTCCTCATCCCCCGTGAATCTGGTCACCGAAAAGCACGAGAACGGCAGGGTGTTCGTCTCCACCTACGCGACCATGATGGGCCTCATAGACCAATCTAACGACGGCCACCGGCGCTTCGGCATCGGGCACTTCGACATCATCGTGATCGACGAGGCGCACCGCTCGGTCTTCCAAAAATACCGCGCCATTTTTGATTACTTCGACTCGTTCCTTGTGGGCCTCACCGCCACGCCAAAAGAGGAGGTGGATCGCAATACCTACGGCCTCTTTGATCTCGAAAACGGTGTTCCCACCGATGCCTACACGCTCGAAGACGCGGTGAAGGATGGCTACCTCGTGCCGCCGAAGGCTGTCTCCGTGCCGCTGAAATTCCAGCGCGACGGCATCAAATACGAAGACCTCACCGAGGAAGAAAAAGAGAAGTGGGACGCCCTCGAATGGGAGGAAGAAGAGGGCGCCGTTCCTGACAAGGTGAAGGCCGAGGCGATCAACAAGTGGCTCTTCAATATCGATACGGTAGATAAGGTGCTCGCCCATGTCATGACCCACGGTCTGAAAGTGGCCGGTGGCGACCGCCTCGGGAAAACAATCATCTTCGCGAAGAACCAGGCGCACGCAGATTTCATCCAAGAGCGCTTCGATATCAACTACCCGAACCTCAAGGGCGAGTTTGCGCGGGTCATCACCTTCAAGACCGAATACGCGCAAACCCTCATCGACAATTTCTCGATCCCCGAAAAGACGCCACATATTGCCATCTCTGTGGACATGCTCGATACCGGCATCGATGTGCCGGAAGTGGTGAATCTCGTTTTCTTCAAGATCGTCCGCTCCAAGACGAAATTCTGGCAAATGGTCGGTCGCGGAACACGCCTACGGCCGGATCTCTTCGGTCCCGACAAACCTAAGGAGAGCTTCTTCATCTTCGACTACTGCCAGAACCTCGAATTCTTCAGCGAGAATCCTGATGTGGTGGACGGAGCGGCAGGCGAACCACTCGGCAAGCGGCTCTTCAAGGCTCGCCTGGAGTTGATCAGCGAAATCGACCAGAAACTTGCTGCACGGATTGGTGAGACCATGGGCACCGAGGAAATAGTGCGAAAGGAAGTCGCCGGACTTTTGCAGACCGAGGTGGCGGCGATGAATATCGAAAACTTCGTGGTCCGCTCGAAGCGGCGCTTCGTCGAACGCTACGCTGCCCCCGAGGCTTGGGAACGCCTCACACTCGACGCTCGACATGAACTGGCCGGAGAGGTTGCCGGGCTGCCCTCCGAACTGGAGCCCGAGGATGAAGATGCCAAGCGCTTTGATTTGCTGCTGCTCAACCTGCAGCTCGCGCTCATGAAGGCGGAACCGGCATTTGACCGCCTCTCCAAGCAGGTGCAGGCCCTCGCCAGCGGGCTAGAGGCAAATGCAAATATCCCGATGATCCGCGATCAGCTCGATCTCATCCAAAACATCCAGACAGAGGAATGGTGGCAATATGTCACCGTGGACATGCTGGACAACGCTCGCAAGCGGCTGCGACTCCTCATCAAGCTCATCGATAAAAAGGCAAGGAAGGTCATTATATCCGATTTCGAGGACCAGATGGGTGAAGGGACAACCTTCGACCTGCCGGGGTTTTCTGCGCCTGATACCTTCGAGAAATTCCGCGCCAAAGCTCGGCAGTTCCTCCTTGCCCACGAGGACCACATCACCGTTCAAAAATTGCGCTCGAACATCCCACTCACGAAAACCGACCTCCGCGAACTCGAACGCATCCTCCTCGAAAGTGGCATCGGCACGCTGGACGATGTGACCAAAGCCAAAGAAGCCAGCCACGGACTCGGACTCTTCGTCCGCTCGCTCGTCGGCATGGAACGCGAAGCCGCCAAAAACGCCATGAGCGCCTTCCTCAAAGGCCGCACCCCCACCGCCAACCAGATCCAGTTTTTAGAGGAAATCGTGAACCACCTCACCGCCAACGGCGTGATGGAAGCGGCCCGCCTCTACGAAGCCCCCTACACCTACATCCACGACCAAGGAGTCGAGGGAGTCTTCAAAGGCCCCGAGATCGACGAACTCATCTCCATCCTCGAAGAGGTCAAAAACCGGGCGATTGCTTAAGCTCGAAACCGGATTTTTAGACAGGATTACAGGATTACAGGATTCACAGGAATGCCGAAGGGAGTGTTGGAGATTATAGAAAAAGCAGCTTGCTTTTGGATTTTAGTAGAGGAGCACAGCGCGTCTCGCCTGTGTGCTGCGGTCTGCTCCTTAGTTCCGATGGGTATGCTGCGAGAAAGCAGACTAGTCTCCACACGACCGGGACGGCCATGCCCTCTTCTTTTGCGCTACAAAGTCTAATTTCAAAGGGACAATTGTATCACACAAAAATCGAATGCTCGCGTGATCGCAACAAACTCATTTTTTTCTCTTAGCGGCTAATTCTGCTTTCAGATTTAGCCAACCCTAAAATCAAGGCTTCACAA
>CAMBAQ010000150.1 GCA_945863785.1 Chthoniobacter flavus | reverse complement strand
GGCGCAGGGGCTGGCGCAGGGGCTGGCGCAGGGGCGGGCGCAGGGGCTGGCGCAGGGGCTGGCGCAGGGGCTGGCGCAGGGGCTGGCGCAGGGGCTGGCGCAGGGGCTGGAGCAGGGGCTGGAGCAGGGGCTGGAGCGGGTGTCGGTTCCCCAATTAAAACAGTGATGCAGTCTTTGAGCGCGGCAAGATCTGTGGGTTTCGATAAAAAAGGGCTTCCTGCCAAGCGGTCGACGTAGGGAGAAATATCGTGCGGCGAGGTGAAAAGCGTCCGCATTTGAGGGATGTGCGGTTGGATGGTATCTCGCAGGGTGAATCCATCTGCCGGTGCAAAGTAAACTTCGCTGATGAGCAGGTCACAGGTGCCGTTGTTATTGATCCATTCGATGGCCTCGTCGGAGGTTGCAGCTGTGCCTGGTGTTGGCCAACCGAGTTCGGTGACCATTTGAGCGATTTGAGCGAGTTGCGCAGGGTCGTTGTCAGCAATGAGAATCTTCATTTGGTTTGGCTTTTGAGATAGAGGGGTAGGGGGTTGTCATCGGCAAGGGAACCGGGATTGGCACGAGTATCCTGAATTTCGTTATTATAGTAAATACCAACAACGTATCCCTCATATGCGAGGTTTGGGGCATTGGTATCGGATGGGAGCGGTGGATTGTAAGTGGCTCTGAGGAGTTCGGGTTCATTGTCGGCCCAATTCACTGGCGGGCTGAGCCATTCGGTGAGGACTTTTGACTCCGTGAGCGACTTGTTGCCGGCTTGATCACGCTCGTAGAAAAACACATGAACAGTCATCTGGCGTGGGTCGATTTTGATGTCGGGACGGGATTTGATGGCGATACGGAGGTTTTTACTTCCGTTTGCCTCGTCGGTGAGTCGTGTATCGACGATGCCCAATGTGGCGCCTGGTTGCAGGCCAAACTCGTCGCGAACGTCCGAACCTTGTTCGTTGGCAACGAGAGTGGGCGTGGAAGCCGGAGAGGGAGTGCTAAGCATGCTGAGTCGGCGTTCGGTTTGCGCTCTTAATTGCTGTGGGAGATCAGTGAGTCCGAGTAAGCGATTGTAGATGGCAGAAGCTTCTGTAATTTTTCCCGTTTTTTCAAAGATGCGTCCGATGCGCAAAAGAATGCCAGGGTCATTCGGGACGAGTTGATCGGCGTCTGCGATCTTGGAGGATGCGATATCGTATTCTCCTACACGAAAGGACTTGTCTGATTCATCCACCAATTTGATGACCTGCTGTTTGACTTCGCGGTCGATGGTGGGTTGAGTTGGTTGCTGCGGAGCTTTTGCTAAAGGGGCGGGAGTCGGGGCTGTAGGGGGCGGGGTGAACGTGGCGACCGGTATGGGGGGATTGGCTGCGATGGCACGCTCCACGAGGTTGCGTTGAATCAAGGGCAGGAAATGCCAGATCACGGCGATCGCTTGCAAGATCAAGAAGCAAACAAGAATCCCCATGGTCACCTTAAACGTGGTGCCTGTACTTGGACTTGGGATTGGAGGCTTTGCGAGTGGTTGGGGCATCGAATAAAGAAGTATTTTATTACGCCATCTCGCAAAAAATAAAAGCTCTAATCCCTGATACCGTATCTATAATGATCTCTCTTCCTCTCGTTGTCGAGGTGGCGTGGGTATATGTTGCGAGTGTTGACTTCCCAGAGCGAGGGGTTCCAATAGAGCGATCATGATTACCGGTGAGCCTATTCCATTTGAAGCGCGTTTGAGCCTGCGCATTCCGCTCGTTTCGGCCAAGGTTCAGGCTGGGTTTCCTTCTCCAGCGGACGATCATATGGAAAAATCGCTCGATCTTAATGAGCACCTCGTCCGCAATCCTGCAGCAACTTTTTTTGTGAAGGTGGAGGGCGACTCGATGCGCGATGCGGGGATTTTGAGCGGCGATATTCTTGTGGTGGATCGCTCCTTGACGCCGAAGGATAGCCAGATCGTGGTGGCCATGCTGGACGGCGACTTCACAGTGAAGCGTCTCCGCCGCCGCGACGGGCGTGTCTTTCTTGAAGCCGAGAACGTGGCATTCGCCCCCATCGAAATCAGCGAAAACCAAGAACTCGTGATCTGGGGAATAGTCACCTACGTTATCCACCAACCTCGATGAACTTCGCCCTCGTTGATTGCAATAACTTCTACGCTTCCTGTGAGCGGGTTTTCAATCCCCGCCTCATCGGTCGACCGCTCGTCATATTGAGCAACAACGATGGATGCGTGATCGCGCGTAGTGAGGAAGCGAAGCAAATCGGCATCAAAATGGGTGCGCCCGCATTTAAAAATGAAGCGTTCTTTCGGCAGCATCAGGTCGCCGTTCTGAGTTCAAACTATGCGCTCTACGGGGATATGTCTGCGAGGGTGATGGAGGTGATGCGTCCGCTTGTGCCGGCCATGGAGGTGTACTCCATCGACGAGGCCTTCTTATCACTCGATGATACACATGGGGAAGACTTCGCTAGAGAGATTCGCGCTCGAGTTCGTCAGTGGACGGGAATACCTGTTTCGGTTGGAATAGCTCCGACAAAGACGCTCTCAAAACTCGCGAACCGCCTCGTAAAAAAAACTCCACAAAGGCAGGGTGTGCTTGATTTCACACGGATTCCGGATGCCGATGCCATTCTTGACATGGTCCCATGCTCGGAAATCTGGGGCATCGGGACTCGTCTCTCCGCACGTCTCGCTCCCATGGGCATCGTGACCGCGAGGGATCTCAAATACGCCGAGATGGCGAATGTGCGAGGAGCTCTTGGCGTCATCGGAGAGCGTATCGCACGCGAGTTGGGAGGTCTTCCTTGTCTTGATCTTGAGGAACTGCCTGCTGCCAAAAAAGGCATCGCCTCGGCGAAATCCTTTGGACATCCCGTCGAGACGCTTCAGGAGTTGGAGGAAGCTCTTGCCTCCTACACCGCGAGGGTCGGTGAGAAACTGCGTGCCGGTCGACTATTGGCCGCGCATGTGAGTGTTTTTGTGGAGACTAATCCCTTCAGTGCAACCCAACCCCAATACAATGCGGGAGCGCAAACAACTCTTCTGCAGCCGACGAATCAGACATCCGCGCTCATCACGGTGGCCCTCGATCTCCTGCGCTCAATCTATCGAGTCGGATACCAGTATAAAAAAACCGGCCTGTTTGTGACTTCGATGTCGTTCGAGGGAGCCGTTCAGCTTTCTCTTTTTGAGGAGAGGGAAGACAAGGTTCTCGCCCAGTCACTCGAGGCCATCGTGGATCAACTCAACCGCAAACTCGGAGCCAATACCGTTCGCTACGGATCGATGGGCACCCGCGACACTTGGGCGATGCGCCAGAATCGGCGATCCCGCAAATTTACGACGCGCTGGAGCGAGCTCCCCGTGGCGAAGGCGTGACGCTCGGTGGATGAGTTTGTTCGTTTGAAACGAAAATGATTTCCGCCAGTTCGGGGATATGGAAATACTCTCGGCATGTTACCGAATTTCGTACTCACAGGCTTCATGGGGTGTGGGAAGTCCACTGTTGGGCGACGCTTGGCCGCGCTCACCGGTCACCGCTTCGTGGATACCGATGAGCTAATCGTGAAGACTCAAAATAAAAGCATTCCTGAGATTTTTGCGGAGGTGGGAGAGGAGGGGTTTCGCGATATTGAGCAGAGCGTGTTGCGGGATCTTGTGGGTGTGGCCGGCATCGTTCTATCTACAGGCGGGGGGGCCATTTTGCGGGAAGAGAACCGAGAGGCATTGAAGAAAGTTGGGGTCATCGTCTGGCTCGATGCAGATCCGGATGTCCTTTTTGAGAGGGCTTCACGCAGCACACGCCGACCTTTACTTCAGACAGATAATCCGAGGGAAACGTTCGATTGCCTATTCGAAAGTAGAAAATCCATCTACGAGGCCCTCGCGGACTTTCGATTCGACTCCACAAATATCGAGCACGACATTGTCGCCCGCAAAGTCCTTGAGCAGGCCATGCGTTGCCACGCACAGCGACCCTGATTAAAATGTCGATCAAGCAGCCCCGTTGCTCATTGGCTGACTAAAAGCCATGCGCCCAATCAAGCCGCTTGATTCACATTCAGGAGGTCGATAATTGCTGGCAAATACAGCAATTCTGAATGGGCGGGAAGTGGTGGTTTCAGTTATTTAGTAACGTTGTATTCTTGCCCGTGAAACAACGAGCTGAGGTTTTTTTCGCTTTCTGAATCGTGGATTAACCCGAGGTCTCGCAACTCACTTTCAAAGAGTCGCAGGCCCGCGATTCCCTCCACAGGCAACCATTCACTGAGGTGCTTGATGATACTTCGCAGATCTGTTTCCGCAGGGTACTCGTCTGTGATCGGTATGGCGTTGCTGAGGGCGTGCGCGAGGTCTCGATCCTGTGAAGCTGAGAATTCACTTTTTGGGAGCAATCGCGTTCAGGTGCGCAAAGAAGTCTGGCTGACTCCAGAGTTGGGCACTCGATAAATCCACAAGACTAGGGATGCACTGAGTGACAACGGATGAGGTGCATTGTTTGCACAATGAACGCATCGAACGAAACACCGAGATACCGCTGAGGAAAAGGCGAAGTTTTTTTGATTTTTTGGGGCTATGAAAGTGGAACAAAAATACAGGGCGATAATTGATACCATTGTCCCTTTGAAATTGGACTTTGCAGCGGAAAAGGGGGGGGGGCATGGCCGTCCCGCCCAATACTGTCATCTTAGACTATTATGACGGTTGTTTGACGGACTCTTGCGCTTGTCTTGCTGCCGCGCTGCTCTCACCGGAAACTTGGGTCGAGGTTTCGCTTTGATCGTTCGCTCCTTGCTCCGCCCGCGACTACTCTCGGCCTCAGTTTCCCCAATATGCATGCGCATTTGCGTGAATACGCGTGCTCTTGCCCTAGGGGGAAAATCTCAGGACCG
>CAMBAQ010000149.1 GCA_945863785.1 Chthoniobacter flavus | reverse complement strand
AGTCTCCCGCACCATGCCCAAGGATACTTCGATTAAAAAAATTCTTCTTATTGGCTCCGGTCCCATTGTGATCGGGCAAGGTTGCGAGTTCGACTACTCTGGGGTGCAGGCATGCAAGGCTCTGGCCGAGGAGGGATACGATGTCGTTCTTGTGAACTCGAATCCCGCCACGATCATGACGGATCCCGAGTTTGCACAGCGCACCTACATCGAACCGATCACCCCCGAGGCGATTGAAAAAATCCTCGAGAGGGAGAAGCCCGACGCCGTTCTGCCGACGCTCGGTGGACAGACTGCTCTCAATGCGGCGATGTCCCTCGTTGAAAACGGGGCACTGGAACGCCATGGTGCGCGACTTATTGGAGCCAATGCCGAGGCGATCAAGCGCGGCGAGGATCGACTTATTTTCAAAAATATCATGATCGAGATCGGTCTTGATTGCGCTCGTTCCGGTGTTGCCCACACACTCGAGGAAGCCCGCTCGGTGGCGCTCGAGATTGGTTCCTATCCGCTCATCATTCGTCCCGCCTTCACGCTGGGTGGTGCAGGTGGCGGTATCGCCTACAACCGCGAGGAGCTTGAGGAGATCGTCCTACGCGGTCTGGATCTCTCGCCCGTGAGCGAAGTGCTCGTGGAAGAATCTCTTCTCGGCTGGAAGGAATTCGAGATGGAGGTCATGCGTGACCGTGCTGACAACTGCGTGGTCATTTGTTCGATTGAAAATCTGGATCCCATGGGGGTTCACACGGGCGACTCGATCACGGTGGCGCCGATCCAGACGCTCACGGACAAGGAATACCAAGCTATGCGTGACGCGAGCTTCGCCGTCATCCGCGCGATTGGGGTGGAAACTGGTGGATCGAACATCCAATTCTCAGTGAATCCCGCCAACGGGCGCATGGTCGTGATCGAAATGAATCCGCGTGTTTCGCGGAGTTCTGCACTGGCCTCGAAGGCTACGGGATTTCCGATCGCGAAAATTGCAGCCAAGCTCGCCGTCGGTTACACGCTGGATGAGTTGAAAAATGACATCACGCGAGTCACTCCCGCTTGTTTCGAGCCGTCGATCGACTACGTGGTCACCAAAATCCCACGTTTCACCTTTGAGAAATTCCCTCAAGCCGATCCGACGCTCACGACCCAGATGAAAAGCGTGGGCGAGGCCATGGCAATTGGCAGGACCTTTAAAGAATCTCTGCAGAAGGCCCTTCGATCTTTGGAAATCGGCCGCTTCGGGCTCGGAGCTGATGGGAAGGATACCAATCCCGATTTGGATACGATTCGTCAAAAACTTCGCGTTCCCTGTGCGGAGAGGATTTTCTTTATCCGTTATGCGTTCCTTGCCGGATTGAGCGTCGAGGAGGTTCACGATATTTCTGCCATCGATCCCTGGTTTCTGGAGCACATTCGCCTCATTATTGTGGAGGAGAAGCGCCTCGCTGCCTTGCCTGCCCCGTTGGGAAGCGCAGATTTCCGCCGAGCCAAAAAGTTTGGCTTTTCCGACCGTCAGCTCGCTCACCTCACAAAATCAACCGAGCCCGAGGTTCGCACCGCCCGCAAGGCCGCTGGTGTCGTTCCAGCTTACCGTCTCGTTGATACCTGCGCGGCCGAGTTCGAAGCCTTCACGCCTTATTATTACTCAGGCTATGGTGACGAGGACGAAACTCGTGCGAGCGATCGTAAAAAAGTCCTTATTTTGGGCGGTGGTCCGAACCGCATCGGGCAGGGTATTGAGTTTGACTATTGCTGTGTTCACGCCGCTTTTGCTCTCAAGGAACTCGGCTGGGAAACCATCATGGTGAACTCGAATCCCGAGACCGTTTCCACGGATTACGATACCAGCGATAAGCTTTACTTCGAACCGCTCACGCTCGAGGACGTATTGAATATCTACGAGCGCGAGAAGGCGGATGCCGTGATTGTGCAGTTCGGTGGTCAGACCCCTTTGAATCTGGCTGCGGGACTCGAAGCGAATGGTTGCCGGATCATTGGCACACAGCCTCGGAGCATCGAAATGGCGGAAGACCGCAAACATTTTTCTGCCATGCTGGATAAACTTGGCCTTCGCCAAACGAAGGGTGGCACCGCTACCAACGAGCAAGAAGCCGTCGATGTGGCAGCACGGATCGGATATCCTGTTTTGGTGCGTCCCTCCTTTGTTCTCGGTGGTCGCGCTATGGAGATCGTTCACGACGAAGCCGACCTCCGTCGCTACATCCGCACGGCTGTCGAGGCCAGTCCGCAACGCCCAGTTCTGGTCGATCGGTTCCTCGAAGACGCCACCGAAGTGGATGTCGATTGCATTTCGGACGGTGAGACTTGTGTGATCGGTGGGGTGATGGAGCACATCGAGCAAGCCGGCATTCACTCAGGCGATAGTGCCTGCATGATTCCAAGTTTCTCGCTTTCACCAGAGGTCCTAGAAACGATCAAAAAAGCCACGAAAGCCATGGCTCTCGAGTTGCAGGTGCGTGGACTCATGAATGTCCAGTTCGCGGTTAAGGACGAACTCGTTTACATCCTCGAGGTCAATCCCCGAGCTTCACGCACGGTGCCCTTTGTAAGCAAAGCCACAGGCGTTCCGTTGGCCAAGCTCGCCGCCAAGGTGATGGCTGGAAAAACCCTGAAAGAACTCGGATTCACCGAGGAATTCATTCCAGATTACTACTCCGTGAAGGAAGCCGTCTTCCCATTCATCAAGTTCCCTGGTCTGGACATCATTCTCGGCCCCGAAATGCGTTCGACCGGCGAGGTGATGGGGATTGATAGCGACCCTGGCATCGCCTACGCGAAGAGCCAGATGTCCGCGCAACCTGCATTGCCGCTGAAGGGGAATGTCTTTATCAGTGTGAAGGATTCCGACAAAGCGGCGGCTCTCGATGTGGCGCGCGACCTCGTTGCCTTGGGCTTTGAAGTCCACGCTTCTTCAGGAACGGCTAAATACTTCGCTGAGGGCGGACTCCATGTTCCCATTCTTCTCAAGATCCGCGAAGGCAGACCGAATGTCGTGGATGCTATTAAAAATGGCAGCGTTCATTTTATCGTTAATACTCCGAGTGGCCGTGCGCCTAGGGAGGACGAGGTCGCGATTCGTAGTGCAGCTGTGGCCGCTCGCGTGTCGACTATGACGACACTTCGTGGCGCCCGCGCCAGCGTGGGTGCGATGAGGGCGATGCTGAAATCCGGATACAAAGTGAAAAGTATTCAGGAATTTCACGCCTAAGCGCGTATGTTGTTCCGATGAGATTGCTCATGATGAGGTGCTGTGTAGCACGCGGTGGACGGTGGCTTTTGCCGCTTGGTCTCGCGTTTTTGACTGCCTGTGCCTCTTCTCCGAAGGTTGCTACGTCCCGATTTGGGGTTTATTCCACCGCTTATCTCGGAGAGAACAACGAGATCGTTTACGATGCCGCCAAGGCACCGAAGTCTCGCCAAAAGGTCGAATGGTCTTGGAGTGGAGATGGGGTGCTGGGCAAGCCCTCGATCGTCATTGATCTTGGCGAGCAGCGGGCCACTTTTCTCAAGAATGGAAATGAAGTTGGTCGCTCATCGGTTTCGAGCGGGCGGGAAGGCTTTAAAACCCCCACGGGGGCTTTCCAAATCATCGATAAAAACAGCAACCATGTTTCGAGTCTCTATGGCGATTACATTAATGCCGATGGAGAAGTGGTCGTGGCCAATATCGATGCGACTAAAGACAAGTGCCCTGCGGGGGCGAAATTTCGTGGCGCGCCGATGCCCTTCTTTATGCGTGTTCATGGCGGCGTGGGAATGCATGCCGGTTATTTGCCGGGTTACCCAGCTTCACATGGTTGCATTCGTATGCCACGAGCGGCAGCTCAACGTTTTTTTGAGAATGCGCCGCCGGGCACACCCGTTCGCATCGTGAATTGAGAGTTTGTCATGGATGGGTCTTTGTGTTGATAGTCCCTGCTCTCGTGCATATGCGGACAATGAATCTGAAAATCCTTTTCTTGGTAGCTCTCAGCTTAGGCTGTGATTTCGTTCGCGCTTTAGACGCCTCCGTGCCGGGAGGTGGAACTTTTGATCCTTTTCTTTTGGCCCTGAAGCCTGCTGTGCAGATGAGTCCGATGCCGGCTTGGATGGAATCCCCTGTACGTATCGAACCCGAGGCGTCATCTGTCGAAGTGGAAATTCCGCCGCTTTGGCGTCAATCAGCGGTGGATATGTATGCAGTGACGCTGGTTTTTGACGATGCCGGTGATGGTGGACCTGTTCTGGAGTGGCGTTCCCAAGATCGAAAACATGATTCCACAATTTCGTATGGACTCGGAGAAAAGGATAAACCCGTTGGATTGAACTCCCGCACGGTACTTCTTCCTCAGCCTCTCACAAAAGAGGGGGGGACGCTTGTGGTACTTTACAAAGGGAAATTCGATTCTCTTATGAGTGTGGCCGTGCGTCCCTGCCGCGAAAATGCGACAGCTGTTATCGGATCAAGAAACTCCCCCGCCTTGATGGATGAAGGTTTACAAGTGTATGAAGATCGAGAGGTCAATGGCATTCGATTGACGCCCTTAACTGGTGATTTGCAGCGGGGGACGATCGTCGAAGCCGAGCTTTCCGCGCAGATGGAGCCGTTGGAGGACTCCATCGAGTTTGTGGCTCCACTAGATGGATCTGTCGAGGGAGCGATGCTCAAGTTGGAAACGTTGGGGCTGGATCCCGAAGCGCAACTTCTGGTTGAGGTGAACAAAAAAACGATCGGGAACATGAATTTCCCAGCATTTGAATTGAATGACCCCGCACTGGTCACCGATTGGAATGGGAAGCTCATTTTGGCGGGTTGGCGTAAGGGGACCCTCTTTGTGCCTGCCAGATTCCTCACTCCTGGTGACAACTCGATCGTTATTTCTCTCAAGCGTT
>CAMBAQ010000148.1 GCA_945863785.1 Chthoniobacter flavus | reverse complement strand
TTTATGCAAAAGGACTCTGTTTTTCCTCAACTGGATTTAGCAATCGTAGGCGCAGGTGTCTCGGGTCTCTACAGTGGTTGGCGCTGGATGACGAGTCCCGCAGGTCAAGGAACACGTTCAGCTGTTTTTGAGTGCAGCGACCGTATCGGCTGTCGCAGACAGCTACAGCATGAGTCCAAAAGCCCTTCACCAATGGAATCGAAAACTCCTTGGGTTGCATCCCGCCTCAACTCCCATAGAAAGATTTACGATCGCAGGCGCCCGCGCATCATTAAGAAGATTTTGCGATGAGAATCCGCAGATCAAGCCAACACAACTCACTTCACGTTATGCGTTTTAATTTTTTCTGTGAAATTTCGGTTGTCTTCGCCGAATTTTCATTATGAATGCCCGTTCTATGGAACGATCTGAGTCGATTACAGTTGGATCGACTGGACATCATCTGCCCGGGTGCGGCAAGTTATCCGCTTGGGGAAAAAATATATGTAACCGGCATTGAAAAGGTCTCCGAACTTTTCAATGAAGGGCAAAAGAGGGAATTAATGACATTTTGACAGATTGAGGTTGTGTGACGCCATGCTAAGACAAGTTCTAATCGATTATGCTTGGTCGTTTTATTATGTGATGGCGCAAGGGACCCGACGCAACTCTAGAAACACATTCAGCCTCAGGTTTGCCTCCTTCGCTCCCGGTTGATTTCGCTACGCTTCACCCTGCGGGCTGCCTGCGGCAGTCTTTCTCTCTGCGTTCGATTATGTCGCTTCGGGCTGCCTGCGGCAGGCTACCCGGCCAGCACCCGCTGGCACGGTGTTCCGGTCTCAGGTTTCAGGTTTCCAGTCTCCGGCCCATTACTCCTTGGTCGGGATAGATGGATTCCACTTGGCCCAATCGGTCTGGGGTTCGGAATACAAAGTGAAGGTATCACCATCATGTGAAGCCGGGCCCATTGCAGCATTGTCTGGCGTCGCAAAGCAGACTTGACCGTCCGGGGCTATCACGGATCCCGTTTGAATCCGGAACTTCAGGAAACCGACAGTAGCCTTGAGACCGCTGGCGTCCCAGAATTTGGTATTCTCATGCACAAGGTGGGAATACTTGCGGTTAATGACGCCCGTCAGAAGGACATCACGACCGTCCAGTGAAAGGGTTTTTTCGGTAATCCGCCCCACGCTGATACCACGGTAGTAAATTGAAGCCCCAGGATTGATCGGGCTTCCTTCGGCTTTGAGCTTCACGCTCAGTCCGGTCGGAGTGATTTCCTCCGAGTCAAATGTGGTCTTGCCAACGAAGGAGGTGGCCATTTTTTTGGAGCTTCCCGGCGTGCACTCGATGTAAACGCCGCTCACGAGCGTTTCCAGACCAGTGATGCCTTGGAGCGAGATATTCGGACGGACGACGGAGTAAATCGCATCTTGGGTTCTAAGAGATTCATTGCCGGGGTTGAGACGAACCACCACCCAGACATACTGGCCCTTGGTTTCAACATTTTCGACAATTCCGACCGGAACACCCAAATAACGGAGTTCACTCCGACCAGCGACCAAACCACGGCCATTGTCAAAGCGGATCCGGATCGGAGTCGATTCGGCCTGTGCCGTTTTTATATCATCAAAAAGCTGAAACTCAGAAATGGGCGATTCGCTTTTGATCGATGTGCCAAAGCTCTCAAACTGGACACCTCCTTGCAGTAGTGCCTCGACACTTTCCAATTCCACATGCAGAACGCCGGGGCCGATTTTGACAGATGTTGCAGGAATCCGCCAGAAGCGGGAGTTCGCCGAAATGAGATGGCGGAACTCGGGTTTGATGACGACCTGTAGTGTCGCCCGCCCATTCGAGTCCAGTGATTTTTTGAGCACCGTCCCGACAGTGAGCCCTCGATGGAACACCGGAGCCCCCTTATCGATGGTCGGTAATTTATGAGCGTAGAGGGTGAGCAACATGCCGTTGCGCTCATCCTGAATGGTCTGCCACTCCCTATCCGAGATCGTGCGTCCGAGTAACTCGGTCGAAGGCTTTCCGCCGACGCCTGGCTGCATATCGATATAAACTCCCGTAATCAGGGTGTCCAAGCCAGTAACTCCTTCCAAAGAAATCCGAGGACAAACAAGCGAGAGCTTTGTGGCAGAATCCACAATGGCGTCATATTCCGGATAAAACCGCATTGTGGTTTTAACACTATGGGATGCAGGAACTGCTTCCACCGAATCAATGAGGCCGATGGGATGGCCGAGATAGCAGACCTTGGTCGCTCCGGCAATCAACCCGCGCCCCTCCTGAAACAGGACGGTGAAGGTTTTTCCGCACGTGCGGGCATCAAATTCATTGAGGCTAAACTCAAAAACGCTGTTGCTCGCGGCCTCCGCCCCAGGCTCCCCGAAATGATCAAAGGAAATGCCACCTTGGATGAGTGCGTCGATGCCCGCAATGTCGAGTTTGAGGCCTTGCTGACCGATTTGTAGCGCGGTGGCCTCGATCGGCCAAAATTGCGAGTTGGCCCGCACGGTCGATCGATATTCTTTATCAATATACAAATCCAAAGTCGGACGCCCCTTCTCATCGAACCCTTTCTTTCTGACCACCCCGACCTTGATGCCACGGTTGTAAACTGGAGCTCCGCGATTGATGAGTGGGATCGTTTTGCTCTGGAGCCGAATCGTGAAGGCCCCTTTCTCCAAAGGCAAAAGAGGCGGCTTATTAAGGCCGGTGAATTGGGTTTCAGGAGGTCCACCCTGCGTTCTGGCCTGTATCGAGTTACCCTGGATGATGGACTCCAGACCGTTCAATTCCGTGAGTGAAATCACAGGGCGCTCGATCCAAAAGTCCGTATTCTTCGAGGCCAACTCGGCGGCGAAGGCCTCCAACTGGACCTTGACCACCACGTGGTTGAGATCTTTGTCCAACTCGACCGCCTCGACGGAACCTGATTTGACTCCGCGATAAAGTAGTTGAGTTTTCCCCGCTTGAATGCCGGGGGCATCCTCAAAAGTGATTTCGATTTTAGGCCCGAGGGACTCCCACTGCTTCCAGAAAAGCCAACCCGCGACCATGGCGGCCAAAATGGGAAATATCCACACCCAAGCGATGTTTCCTGTATGGGTCGCAACGATCTCACCTTGGTCTTCTTTTTGTCTTTTGGGTTCTTCTGTATTCATTGGGCCTTTTTCGGCGAGTCCTGCCAGATCATGTAGGGTTTATAAATATCCACAGCAAGAATACTGCAAACAAGCAAAGCGGAATAAAATAATGCACCTGGCTCGGCCCGCACACTAGCTAGGATGCCAAGTTGGCCTACAGCAGTCAGGATGGAGAGCAAAAAAATATCGATCATCGCCCAAGTGCCGATTTTTAAGAGAAACGCGTGCAGGGCCATGCGCAAGGGACGAGATTGATCGGACCCGTGCAGGGCGAGCATCCAAGCCATAATGAGCAACTTCACCACCGGCAACACGCCACTTGCCAAAAAGACGATGCCCGCAACCGGTACAAGGCCGGTATGGTAAAGCTCCTGCACGCCGCCCATCACAGTGAGCGGCTCGACAACGCCGGTGACCGTGATCGTCATCACCGACAAAAGGTTTGCCGGCAGGTAAAGAATGAACCCTGTCACTACGAGAGCACGAGCAAGCTGGAGACGCAGACGGGGACTCAAAGGTGCTCCTCCTCGACATAAAGGATCAGTTTTTTTCGGTCAAAATACTGAATCGTCAGCAGGATGAAAATCGCGTAGAGGAGCACCCAAAAGGCCCCGACCTCCCAGCGAACAGAGCCCAGCGTCTTCAGCTTCACCGTCGCGACCACGCAGGCTACAGCAAAAACCGGCACCAGATTCCAAGATTCCAGAAAAGCGGCAACAGTAAGAACCGCAGGCAGACCACGCCAACGTCGGTGCAGGCACCACGCCGCACAAGCATACCAAACTGTCACCAGATACAACGCGGGAGCCGCCATCACGCAGAAAAAAACGAGCGCCGACAGCAATCCGTAGCCTTGAAGCCACAGGCCTGCGATGCCTGTGAAAATCATATTCTCCTGTGAATTCCCCGCGATACTGAAGCTCAAAATCGGATAAATATTTGCCAGCACCATCAGAATGAGACCCGTCGAGGAAAGCGCCCAAGCCACAGGAATCGTTCGACCAACAAAAGGCGTTTTGATTTCCTCCCCGCATCGCGCACACCGCAAATACTCGTTTTTGGCGAGTTGGCGATCGAGGCAATCGGCATGGCAACGCGGGCAAATCAGCCAAAGCTCGGTTGGGATGGGACGGTTCATTTCAATACGTCCGAATCTTATTCATATCGCAAGACACTGAAAATCACTTTTGTTCTCGCCTAGCAGGAATGGCGTCTGGCTTGACTGCGTCCCTGTGCAATTGCAGGGTGGCAGGGTGGATCTTTCTATTTTGCAACGTCCCCGCCGCCTCAGGCGCTCCGAAAATCTCCGCCGCCTTGTCCGCGAGACAAGACTGCATACGGAAGATTTGATCTGGCCCCTCTTTGTGCATGCCGCTGATTCCGACCATCCCGTGGCATCGATGCCCGGCGTTTCTAGGCGCAGTCTCGAGTCACTATTAAAAGCCTGTGAGGAAGCCTGCCAACTCGGCATCCCGGCCGTGGCCATTTTTCCCTGCATCGAGACAACGCTTAAAAATCGTGAAGGCTCGCACGCCCATGAGGAATCGAATCTTCTCTACAAGGCTGTGCGGGAAGTCAAAAAACGCTTCCCAGACTTGCTAGTGATCACGGACGTAGCCTTGGATCCCTATACGAGCCATGGACACGATGGTCTTCTCTCCGAAAACGGGGACTCGGTCGAGAATGACAAGACCATAGAAGCTCTCTGCCGCCTCGCTGTCCAAGAGGCGGACGCTGGGGCGGATATCGTCGCCCCATCGGACAT
>CAMBAQ010000147.1 GCA_945863785.1 Chthoniobacter flavus | reverse complement strand
ATCGGCGGTCACAGACCGCCGCTACAGCATGAGTCAAAAAGCGTTCACCCTTTGGCATTAAACCCCAGCTACACGGAATCCCGCTTTTTCAAAAAAAGCGCGGACTTGGGGCGGATTGTCCCCCTGCAACTCGATCTCTCTCCCCCGCACAGTGCCTCCGCACCCGCACGACTGACGGGCTTTTCGAGCGAACTCTGCAATTTCTATCTCTGAAATGTGCGTGGCAAAATCGGAAACCACAACCACCGTTTTGCCCCCTCGCTCCGATTTCTCCCTACGAAGGACAACTCGGCCGAGTTTCGTGGGCGGTAACGGACGCTGAATCGGCTCAGCCGGCCCCTCGGGCAAGCCTTCGATACTCAAGGCGGCGAAGGGTGACTGGATTCCGATCGCCTTAGCGGATGTCTCGATACGTGATTTCTTCATGGAGTCGTCACTCGGATGGGGCGGTTTCGCAATAAACTAAGGCGCAAAAAAGCTGGGCAAAAGATAAATGCGACCAGGCTGGAGTGCGTAGTTTTTTCCTGGAAATTCGATTTGAAGCTTTGCCGCGCGGGCCTCGCCGAAGAGTCGAAGAAAGCGATCGAAGTCATACGAGCGAGAGTAGCGGATGATTTCTGCATCGGGGGCTTGCCCCAGTTCGCGGGCTTTCGCATAGGCATCTTCGATATACCCGAGTTGATCAACGAGACGGGCCGCGAGGGCATCCGTGCCGCTGAGGATACGGCCATCAGCGGCTCCTGCGCGAAGTTCCTTTTCATCCAGTTTTCGCGAGGCCGCCACGATCCCGACAAAGCGGTCGTAACTCTGCATCACAAGTCCCTGCACATAATCCTTCTCATCCTGTGTCATTTCACGACCACCATTGAGCATATCCTTGAACTTTCCGCTTTTGAAAGTGACCGACTCGAGGCCGACTTTCCCAAAGAGGTCGCGGTAGTTAAGGGTGGATATGATCACACCGATGCTGCCAGTGAAAGTGGTGTCGTTGCACATGATCCAATCGGCTCCACAGGCCGTGTAATACGCTCCCGAGGCACCGATAGAGTTGAAGTAAACAACCACCGGCTTATCCGCTTTCAGCTGGCGGAGCGCATTGTAAAGAACGTCGGATGCCGTGACTTCGCCCCCGGGAGAATCCATCTCGACAATGATGGCCTTCACATGAGGGTCCTCAACAGCCTGTTCAATAGCAGATTTAAAATCCTCCACCATGGAGCCTCCCAAACTTCCCTCTTGGCCAAAGGCGATCACGCCCTCAAGCGGGATCACCGCCACTTTGTCGTGAGAAGATTCCGAGGGAACCAGAATTTCCTCATCAAATTCCTTGGGCGGGATGAGCTTCGTGTGCGCAAACACGGAACCCGTTTTTGTTCCGACCAAAGCCAGCGAAATCAGATTCACAAACATGCTCACGCAGAGCGCCACGAACAGAAAAGCCATCAGACATCCGGATTTTTTCATCTACACCCAATCTGGAAGAATTTCATGAGATTCACAAGGAGAGAGAACGGAAGATAGCGTCGAAATCAGGCCCACAATCGTCGGTCCAGTGTGCGGTATTGAATCGCCTCGCCGATGTGGCTGGATTCGATCCGCTCACTGCCGCCGAGATCAGCGATCGTGCGGGCGACTTTGAGGATACGGTCGTAGGCTCGGGCGCTCAGGTGCAGATCCTCCATCGCATGCCGTAGCATCTCGGTGGAAGTTTCGTCCAACACGCAGAACTTTTTGATCTGGCTATGGGTCATCCGTGCATTGGCTGCGGTCTTACGACCACCTGCAAACCTCGCTTTTTGAACTTCGCGAGCCGCCAGCACACGTTCACGGATAGCCGACGAGGGCTCCGCGTGCCCCACTCCAGAAAGCTCCTTGAATGCCACAGCGGGGGCCTCGACATGCAAGTCGATTCGATCCAGAAGGGGGCCGGAAATCCGGTTACGATACCGCTCGATCTGCACCGGTGAACAGCGACACTCCCGCGCGGGATCGCCGAAATAGCCGCACGGACACGGATTCATAGCCGCGATTAAAACAAAATCGGCGGGAAACGTCATCGTGCCCGCCGCGCGGGAAATCGTGACCTTTCCATCCTCCAAGGGTTGCCTCATCACCTCGAGCGTGGTGCGTTTGAATTCCGGCAGCTCGTCCAAAAATAAAACACCGTTATGCGCGATGCTCACCTCGCCGGGCGTCGGATTTGTTGAGCCGCCCAGCAAGCCGACATCGCTCACGGTGTGGTGCGGAGAACGAAACGGCCGTCTCGCAACAAACGAATGGGTTTCATCCAAAAGCCCGCAAATACTGTGAATCTTGGTTGTCTCAATCGCCTCATCGAGCGACATCGGAGGAATGATCGTCGGAATGCGTTTCGCGAGCATGCTCTTCCCCGATCCAGGCGGGCCAATAAGCAAGAGATTATGACCTCCAGCCATGGCCACCTCGATGGCACGCTTCACTTGATGCTGGCCCTTCACTTCGGAAAAATCCACATCGTCCCCGGAGTAGGACTCAAGCCGCTCGGCTGCGTTTCCTTGCAAGGGAATGAGGTCTTTTTTACGCGCCAGAAATTCATAGGCCTCACGGAGATTCCGAACCCCGTAAACTTCGATCCCCTCGACAATGGCGGCCTCGGGTGCGTTGACCGCTGGAAGAATGATGGCTTTTTTACCTTGGTTGCGGGCTTCCACCGCGATGGGCAGAGCGCCTTTGATTGGTCGGATCTCGCCAGTGAGCGCGAGTTCGCCAACCACATAGCAACGCTCGAGCCTCGGCAACTCCGCGCGCTCGGCAGCAGCGATCATCCCAATAGCTATCGGCAGATCAAAGCTGGGCCCTTCTTTCTTGGTGTCAGCCGGCGCGAGATTGATCGTCGTTCGTTCGCGAGGCCAGCGGAAGCCGCTGTTCCCGATCGCCGTCGTCACGCGATCCTTGCTTTCCCTCACAGCCGCATCAGGCAGACCCACCACGATCACAAGAGGATTGCCCACGCCCGTATTGACCTCCACTTCCACTTGGATTGCTTCGACGCCTTGGAGTGCTGCTGAGAATACTCGCGTGAACATGACTGGGGTGTATCAGAACCCCATGCCCCTTGTCCAAGAAGCGATAGAGATTCCTTAAGATGATTTTATCCGATAGTTTTTCGCGCGTGTCCAATCCTTACGAAACTCCCCAGCTCGTCAGTGACTATCTTTTTTTCCATTACGCGGCATTCCATGAGGCTGCCGGAGATCTGCCCATACCAGAAACCGCCTGGGGATTCGCTCAGCGTGTGGTGAACGAATTACTCGATCCCACATCCCCTTCCTCCTCTGCACTGGATATCGGATGCGCGGTCGGGGCTTCCTCTTTCGAGTTGGCTAGAACCATCCCGAGGGTCTTGGGTATCGACTACTCCGAGGCCTTCATTGAAGCCGCAGAAACGCTGAAAAATAACAGCTTTTTCGCGGGGAATGTTCCTTGGGAGGGAAGAAAAACCCAATCCTTCGTGGCCCGCATCCCTGCGGATATCGATCGTCAGCGTGTGCATTTTGAACCGGGAAACGCCATCGACCTTCGGAAGGATCTTGGCAACTTCGACGTTGTGCTCGCCGCCAATCTTCTCTGCCGTCTTCCCGCACCAATCGCCTTTCTCGAAAGGCTACCCGCCCTGGTCGCCCCAGGCGGCCAACTGCTCATGGCGACGCCTTTTTCCTGGTTGGAACAATACACGCCCCCCTTCCTGTGGCTGGGCGGCCAGCAAGATGGCCCAGCCTCTGCCGACGTCCTTCAAGAAAAGCTCTCCGCTCACTTTCAACTGGAGCACGAAATCAACCTACCCTTTCTCATTCGTGAACATTCCCGCAAATTCCAATACGGTATCTCGCTTGGCACACGCTGGCGCCGACTCTGAGTGGGAGTCCCGCTACCAGAACGGCGACACCCCTTGGGATAAAGGACTCCCCCACCCTGCGCTCGTCCGTTGGCTTTCGCATTCCGATATGACAGGACGTGTCCTAGTCCCAGGTTGCGGCAGTGGCCATGATGTTCGCGCGATCGCACAGAAAAAAACAGCCAAGGTCGTCGGGATGGATATTGCCCCCTCCGCGATTCGTGCAGCCACCACATTTCCCGCAGTGGGCCATGAATCCTATATTCTAGGGGACTTTCTCACTGGCGACGCGTTGGCTTTTGGCCCTTTTGATTGGTTGTTCGAACATACCTGCTTCTGCGCGATCCGACCGGACCGCCGCGCCGACTATACCCGCGAATCCGCTATGGCACTCAAGCCCGGCGGCTTTTTACTCGCCGTCTTTTTTATGGATCCGGACAACTCGGACCCCAACTCGCCCCCCTTTGCCTCCTCATCCACCGAGCTTGACGGACTCTTCCTACCCGCTTTTCAAAAAATCGATTTCCAGACCGACATCCCCACTTATGCCGGTCGCGAGCAACTCGAGCACCTCGTCGTTTTCCAAAAACGATAAAACACGCATGTCTTGGAGTGTGGGGGCACACGGATTCGAACCGTGAACCAAGCAGTTATGAGCCGCCTGCTCTGACCGTTGAGCTATGCCCCCTTAAATCACGAATGGCCATTTTGAAGAAAAAACAAAATACTAACCACTCGCTTATGACTCTTTAATTATTGCCGCTTTTCCCTTGGAAGCAAGCTCAGACGTAGAACTGCAGCTGCCTCCGCTCCTCCTCCCCAAGCCGCAATGTTTCAATAATTGAAACATTGCGACGATCACGTTCTATTTGATGAGTCGGATTGGCTATCGAGCGGGAACCCAAAGCTTGAGTGGCACGCCTCCCACGCCGGGCAATGAAACCTCCACATTATCGCCTGTGGCTCTGGCCTCGGGGTAGGCGTAGCCCAACAAATCACGAACCGCCCCGGGGCTGTTGTATTGATAGTGAACGACGCGGTTTTGATAGAGCGCGTA
>CAMBAQ010000146.1 GCA_945863785.1 Chthoniobacter flavus | reverse complement strand
AGTATCCCTCAAAAAAGCAATGGCAACTATCAGCGGGCCACCTTTGCCGCATCGGAACATCCCGGTTGGTTGGTTATGAATCAGGCATGGCATCCCGATTGGGTCGCGATTCAGGATGGGAAAATCGAGAAGCCACAACGGGCATTTTTAGCTTTTCCGGCGGTCCAAACGGATGGAACCCACGAAGTCACATTCGAGTTCCAGCAGCCTTGGTGGTATAATGTTTGCGCTTGGTCGGGTATCGCTGCATGGATCGTCGCGTTGATTTTTTTGATCGTTGGTCGTGGCCGTTGTCCTGCGGACAATCTAGAACAGCGGGATCATTTGCAGATATGACCATGAAGAAAAAAACGGAAGGAGGTTATGAAGTCGCGGATCTGGAGTAGGGCGGATTGGCTTTGCGGGCTGACGACGGGGGTGGTTGCTTTTATTGTCTATGCTTGGACGGTTGCACCCAATGTCACTCTGCTGGACTCAGGCGAGTTCATGGTGGCTGCGCAGCATTTTGGCGTGGCTCATCCGCCGGGTTATCCGCTTTGGACTTTGCTCGTCTGGCTTTTTCAATTGCTGCCGCTGGGGAATGCCGCTTGGGAGATCAATTTATTCAGTAGTGTTTGCGGGGCGCTGGCTGTGGGCGTGGGGACGATGCTTTTTTCAAGTTCCACCCGGTGGATGCTCGGCGATTCCTTGAACCGCTGGCGTGGACTCCTCTCAACCGCGACGATTTCGATCGGTTTGCTTTTTGCCTTTAGCTTCTCGATGTGGTCGCAGGCCACGATCACAGAGGTTTACACGCTGCATGCCCTTCTCATCGGCCTTTATCTTGTCTCTCTTTACGTTTGGCTTCGTCGTCCTGAGAGCTTGCTGTTGTTGCTTATGCCCTTTTTTCTTCTCGCCTTTTCTTTCAGTAACCACCAACTGAGCTTGTCGCTGGCTCCATTGCCTTTTTTAGCCGTACTCCTCGTGAGGCGAGATATTTTTTGGGATCTACTTGTCGCAGCCCTTCTCACGGTGCTGATTGTTTTTCTCGGGTTTGCCATTTTATCTGGCGAATTACCTGTTCTGAAAACCGGCCTCCGTTTCTTTTACTGCGTGATTCTAGGTGCTGGCGTGTTGCTCGTGATTCGGCGATTTCAGATCGAGTGGGGACTCATTGCCTACCTCCCTATAGTCGTGATTTTGGGATTACTCCCCTACGCCTACATGCCGGTCGCCTCATCGACGAATCCCCCCATGAATTGGGCCTACACGCGATCATCGGAAGGCTTTTTCTTTTCGTTTAATCGCTCGCAATATGGCGGAAGTCTCAGTCAGCAAAGTCTGCGCAGTCTCGGAAAACTGATGGGCACCTCGCCGAAGAAATACGAGGCTAAAGAGGAAACGGAATTGGCGGGACCAAAGCCGCCCAGCACTCTGTCCAAGCTCCAGGAATGGATTGGATTTTTCTGGCTTCAACTCGGTCGCAGTTTCACCCCGCTCGGCGTTGTCGCTTACTTCCTCGCCCTTATTGCCATTCTGCGCATTCGGGATGTCGTCCGAAGGACGTGGGTATATCTGCTTGAGATCGCCTTTGTGCTGGCGGCGATCCTTCAACCCGTCGCGGATGGAGCTGAAATTGACAAGGCCGGATGGTGGCTCCAGATGCCTTACCACACCTATACCAATTTGATTTTCGCTCTTCTTGCTGGACTCGGCTTTGTGGTGGGAGCGATGGCTCTCTTCGCTCGAATGCCACGCTTGGCTTGGTTGCGCTGGGCACTGCTTCTCCTACCGCTTTGGCCACTCTACTTTAATCACGCCGAGTGCAGTCAGCGGGGGAACTGGTTCGGATGGCAATTCGGGCACGACATGCTCAAGGATCTACCCAAAGGCAGCGTTGTTTTTGGGGGAACCGATCCCGGCCGCTTCGTGCCGACATACATGATCCTTGGTGAAAGCGGTCAGTCGCCCAAGCTGAAGCGGGACCCCGCCTTTGATCGCCGCGACCTTTATATCATAACGCAAAACGGCGTCGGTGAACCGCTCTATCGCAATTACCTCGCCGACCAATACAGCGCAAATCGTCCTGCTCCTAAAAACGTCTTCGAACGCTGGCTCTGTCGAGCCGACGCCTATCCAGAAAAACCGCTTGTTTTCCCCACCGAGGAGGAGGTTAAAGCCTCAGTGAAAGCCGAAATGAAAACCGCAACTGATGCGGGTAAATTGGACCCATCGATTCCGCATAGTGTCGTCACTCGCTTGATTTGGGAAAAAAACCGCGATGCGCACGAATTTTTTGTCGAAGAGAGCTTCCCTCTGGAGTGGTCCTACGATCACGCACTCCCTCATGGCCTCGTTTACAAAATAACCAAAGATCCCCTGACAGAACTTCCAAAAGATGTCGTCGAAAAGGACTTTGCTTTTTGGGGGGCCTACATTGACAAGCTTCTCGCTGACCCAAACTACGCAAACGACTTTGACGCTCACCGCTCCTTCTCCAAGTTGCGGTCAACGACGGGCAATCTCTACAAACACCGCAAAATGGATCAAGAGGCCGAGAGAGCATACCGTCAGGCCCTCACGCTCTGGCCGGGCAACGGCGAGAGCCTCCATGCGCTAAGCCGCATGCTTTGGGAGCGGGAGGAATTCGATGCTGTGCTTGAAATGCTGAAGGTTCCGCTCGAGGAAGACCCCAACTCTGTTGGACTCTGGCAACTCTTTCTTATGGCCGAGAAACGCAAGGAGCTTCAGGGCGAGATTACCGGTCTCAAGAAGGCCATCGAGAAGGACCCGAAAAACTCTAAGGACGTCATCAAGCTTCTCCAACTTTACGCATCTGTCGGCGATATCACACAAGCCCATGACTTGCTCAAAAAATCCCTCCTTCTTTTTGCAAATGAGACCGACTTTTTGGTCTTCGCCACCGAATTTGCGGAGGCTGGCAAGTGGCCCACGGATTCTTTAGCAGCAGCGGTGGCGCTTGTGGCGATCCATCCCGAAGACCCTCAGAATCAATTGATCCTCGCCAAGGCGGCCGCCTTGAACAACGACAAGGATAAGTTTTTCCCAGCTGCGCAGTCCGCCATCGAAAAGGGCGGCCTACCGATGCGGGAATTCATTGAACGCCAACCCCTCTTTAAGGCAATGCGCAGCGAACCCGCTTACAAAAAACTCCTCGGACAGGACAAAGCCACCCCTCTTTAGGAAATAGCGAAGCCTTTCCTTTAAGGTTTCGCATTTCGCCCATTGTTCGAGCGGTTACGCATGGTGATGAGATTCGAAAATATCTCGAGCCCTTGGATTGCCATGGTTTGGCTAATCGAACGGAACGCCACTGGGAGCGAGCGCCGTGGACCGCGACCCGGTTCGTGAATCGTCAAGAGAAGAAGGAATCCCAGCAGCACCGAGACGCTCTTGATAGCAAATCCGATTTGGTAGATCGCAATACCTCCTCCGCGTTGCACTAAGAATTCCTGCAACAAGCTGCCAGCCATGATCGGCGCGATGGCTGATGCCAATGAGGTCACGGCCATATGAATGCTGATTGCAGACATGCTGATCTTTTCGGGCGAGAGGTTAAGAAGAAGGTTGAAGCTCCCCATAAAAAACGCCACGGAAAAAAAGCCCGCCCAAACGAACATCGGATAAAGCAACCAAGCATTTGTGGGGTGGAGAAAAACCCAAAGGAAATTGCATAACTCCCAGAGCAGGAGACCAACCACGATCACGGGGACATTACCGGCACGATCCGAAATCCGCCCCCAAAAGACCCAACCCAGAATTCCCGACAATGCCGCCAAGGCTGTAAAAATGGCGAATATGCTAGGATCTAGTCCGAGTTCCTCAAAACAAAAGACGGAACCAAATGGGCCAGTAAAACTCATCCAGAAACTCATCCAAGCCGAGAAAAGGATGAACATCGGCAAGCCTGGAGCCGAACGGCAATCACGAAGGGCCTGAGTGAGGCGGGGCGCGGACAATTTGAGACCATCACTATGGGTGCGTATGCCACGCATCCACAGGAGCCCCAGAAGCCGCCCCACGACCACGGCTCCCAGCACCCATATATATGGCGGCAAGGAATCCTCTTGATTTTTGAAAACCAACATCACAAGAGCGAGAAACCCCATGGTTGCAACGCCCATCCAGGAATTCCGTTTTCCCAAGTAGGTCCCGCGAATTTTTGCTGGCACCCATTCCCTCACCCATGTGATCCATCCCACAACCTGAAAAGCGGCGCTTGCACTGGCGAAAAAAAAGAAAACCAAGAAGAAGCCGATGGTGATTGGGGAGTCATTCCGAGGAAGAAGGCCAATAAGGGCGGCCATCAGCGCCCACAACGCCACATTGAACCATCCCATTCCCAGTACGAGACCCTTGGGCGTCATTCCACGTGCAAGCAGGGGAAGGAGTGCCGCCTGAAGCACATTGGTCCACGATGGCATGGAAACAATCCACCCAAAGCTCGATTTTCCGATCCCAAACCACTGGGTGAGTAGCGCGGCAATAATGAAGGAACCAGGCACTACCGCCACTGAATACGGCGTCGAGAGAAGCCCCTCAATGATTCCAATACGGAGGTTCTTTCGGGAGTTGTTCACATGCCCGCCCTCTAGCACCCCTTCTCCTGTCACAGACTTGCTTTCTTATTGGCAGATGGACGCACGATCAATCGACTCTTCTTATTTCGATTGCAGTGAACTTGTTCATGTTGATGACGGGCACAGTCAGCTTGCCATCCTCAACTTTGAGGGTTTTGCTTTTTGAAACGTTTACATCCACGTCTTGACCCGTCTCCCGGCTGATATTTTTGGTAATTATGCGGGCTTTGTATTTCGCTCCTTCGGGAAACCCTTCTCCCCGGAAATCCACTTTGGAGAATTCATTGTTATAATATTTTCCGTTCTGGATTGTCGAAGGAATGGTCACATGGGTCCAAGACGTGCCATTGGCACCTCCTGAGTAAACAAGCACAGTGAA